>NZ_DLLH01000032.1:6626-18976 GCF_002476655.1 Treponema sp. UBA7567 | reverse complement strand
GGGTCAAGCCCAATAATGACATTAAATTATAAAACTCGAAATTTAGGCTATCTATTTTTCAACCAAGTATTTAGTTCATCATACTTTTGTAAAAGTGAATTATATATATTTTGTGAAACGTAATCTCTTACTATTTCTTTGCTAGAATCATCATACGTATACGAACCTTTAAAATTTTCAGAACAATTTACACTCACCACTTCTTTTCTTATAAGAGATTTTGTTTGTGTATCATAGAGATAGATATTATACATTCCTGTAAAATTTATTTTTGTTTTTGTTGGTATTAATGCAGCTATAATAAATGGTATACCTACCGCGGTAAAAATTCCTCCTGCTACAGAATAACTTTCAGCTAAATCTTGTGCATATTTATCATTCTTATAAGTCTCTCCTAAAACAAGCATAGGCAATCCTCCAGCAACAAACCCGCCTCCAAGAGCTCCCATTATGACACCAGCTCCTTTATTATCTTTATAATCCAATTTATTTTCTACAACTTCAACAAATGTAGCATATCTACTATCGCTTTTATATAACTCCATTTCTTGTAATGAATAAATACCGAAATATGAATCAGCTTTATTATTTGCAATCCCTGAAGTTTCAAGATTATATCCAAGTTGTCGTAAACTTTTAGTATTTACAATTGCTTTTGCCTGATCAAATTCTGATGTAACAGTGTCTACATTAGGGGACCAAAATCCTGGAGAAACTTTTGTACTTGAAGATGTTGATAAAATATTGTTATCAATTTTAAACCCTATAAAATCCATTTTTGGATTTTCATAAGATGAAGTTATTTCATATTTAGGAATAGTTTTACCAACAGTTATTGCTGTAGCGCATGACAAAAACAAACATGGTAAAATACAAATTAATAGCAATATTAACTTTTTTTTCATAATAATCTCCCTTAGTTCAATGAACTGATACAAAAAAATATTATAGAATTGTACCCCCCCCCCGATTTTGTACAGTGCTTTGAAAACTCGCAGTGTTTTCAAAAAATGGAAAAATTACTATAATTGGCTTTAATTATGAATGACTTTAGAAAAGATTTTCCGTTATTTAAATCAATAGATGAAAAAACTTCGGCTTTGAATGGCTCGCTTATTTATTTTGACACGGCAGCAACTGCGCAGCGTCCTTTTTGCGTTCTTGAGTCTATGAATTCTTTTTACGCTCAAAACAATGCCAATCCTCTGCGTGGAATTTACGACTTGAGCGAACGCGCTACTAAAATTTACGAGGATGCCCGTTCAACAGTTGCAAATTTTATCAACGCAAAAGAAGCAAGAGAAATTATTTTTACACGAAATTCGTCTGAAAGCTTGAATTTGGTTGCCTACACTTATGGAATGCAAAATGTTCATGCTGGAGATGAAATCGTCGTTTCGATTATGGAGCACCACTCGAATATTTTGCCATGGCAGCTTGTATGTTCGCAAAAATGCGCTGCTCTGAAATTTATGTATGTCGACAAGGAAAGCGGCGAAATTCCAGAAAGCGAATTTGCAAAAATCACTCCAAAAACAAAAATTGTCGCAATTACTCAGGTTTCTAACGTTTTGGGAACTACAAATCCAATTAAAAAAATCGCGGAAATTGCGCACAAAAACGGCGCTGTAATCGTTGTTGACGGAGCCCAGTCTTCTCCTCACATAAAAGTTGACGTTCAGGCTCTCGATGCCGATTTTTTCGCGATGAGCTCGCACAAGCTCTGCGGTCCAATGGGAATCGGCGCGCTTTACGGAAAAATCAACCTTTTGGAAAACATGCCTCCATTTTTGCGTGGCGGAGAAATGATTGAATATGTTACGGAAACAGAAGCGACCTGGGCAGAAGTTCCGCACAAATTTGAGGCAGGAACTGTAAGCGCAGGCGATGCGGCAGGTTTTGCAGCGGCAGTAAAATACATTCAGTCTGTCGGAATTGAAAATATTTCAAGGCATGACAATCTTCTTGCGGTAAAACTTATTGAAGGCCTAAAGAAAATTCCTCACGTTTCTATCGTTGGAAACAAAGACGGAAACAAACGCTGCGGAATTGTAACTTTTACGGTGGATGGAGTTCATCCTCACGACATTGCTACCCTTCTTTCTGACGAAAAAATTGCAATCCGGGCAGGGCACCATTGCGCGCAGCCGCTGGGAGCCTATCTTGGAGTTCCGGCAACAGCAAGGGCTTCTTTGTACTTTTACAACACAGAAGAAGAAATCGACTTTTTCCTGTCAAAAGTTGCAAAACTGCGGGAATGGTCAGGATACAAAGACTGATTGTAAAAATCTAAAAAAAACGTTGTTTTTTGCTTACAAAGATTACCTTTCTCTCTCTAAAACAAAAACGCTATAATTTTTGGTATGATTACACTGCTTGCAAAACTTTTCATAAAAAATCACAAAAATTACTGCGACTCAAAAGTCCGGCTTGCCTATGGAACTTTGTGCGCATTCGCAGGAATTTTTTTTAATATTCTTCTTTTTGCGTCAAAATTTATAGCGGGCTTAGTTTCCAAAAGCGTCGCAATCACGGCAGACGCCTTCAACAACCTGTCAGACGCCGCAAGCTCAATAATTCAACTTTTTGGATTTAAACTTTCCTCAAAGGAACCAGACCAGTCTCACCCTTTTGGACACGGAAGACTTGAATACATTTCCGGCCTTATAATCAGTTTTTTGATTTTGCTCATGGGAGTTGAGCTTTTAAAATCTTCAGTTCTCTCTCTATTTAATCCGCCGGAACTTTCTTCTGGATTTTTTTCAATTGCGGTAATGCTCGCTGCAATCGCCGTAAAATGCTACATGTATTTTTACAACCATATCACCGCAAAAAAAATCAATTCGGTTGCGCTCGAAGCAGTGGCAAAAGACAGCTTAAGCGACTGTATTTCAACTTTTACAGTTATAATTGCGACAATCGCCGGAAAATTTGTAAGTTTTCCTGTCGACGGCCTTGCAGGAATTTTAGTTGCGGCTTTTATTTTACGCACAGGCTGGGAAAGCGCGAAAGAAACGATTGCCCCTCTTTTGGGAAAAGCGCCGACAAAAGAATTTGTAATGCAGGTTCAGGCCGAAGTTTTGCGCCATAAGCCAATATGCGGAATGCACGATCTGATTGTCCACGACTACGGGCCTGGACGTCTTCTTCTGAGTCTTCATGCGGAAGTTCCTGGCGACAGGGATATTTTTGAGCTCCACGAAGTCATCGACGAGACAGAAATCGCACTTTCAAAAAAATTCAAATGCGTCGCCGTAATCCACATGGATCCAATCGATGTAAAAAATGAAAGGCTGAACCAGATAAAACTCTTTATGCTCAACGAACTGCCAAAAATCGACGACGACCTAAAATTTCACGATGTAAGGCTCGTTCCGGGCTCTAAGCATACAAACCTTATTTTTGACGTTGTAAAGCCGTTCGACTGCCCGCTTTCGGACAAAGCTCTAAAATCAAAAGTTTCAAAACTTATAAAAGACAGTTACAGCGACATCAATTGCGTAATAACTGTCGATTCGCCGTTTGTACAATAATTCATAATTCTTTATAATGTAAAAAATGAATACAAAAGAACTTTATAGAGAAATATTAAACGACCATAACGTAAATCCAGCCCACAAAACGCAGATGGACGGAGCCACCCTTGAACTGCACGGTGTAAACCCAAGCTGCGGCGACAACATTGTGCTCTATCTAAAAACAAAAGACGGAATAATCACCGACGGCTCATACACAGGTTCGGGCTGCGCAATCAGCCAGGCAAGCGTAGACATGATGCTAGACCTTGTAATCGGAAAAACCACAGAAGAAGCGCAAAAACTCTACGATATTTTTACAGGAATGATTCACGGAACGGCATCCGAAGAACAGATTGAACAGCTCGACGAAGCGGCTTCTCTCGAAGATATTTCGCACATGCCAAGCCGCGTAAAATGCGCAGAGCTCGGCTGGCGAACCCTCCACGAAATGATTTCCACTCCGGCAAAAACGCAGGAAATTCAAAAAACTGCAAGCCAAAGCCACGAAAGCTGCCCGGCATAAAACAAAACTTTCAGCCCAAGCCAGCCGGCAATTTTTTTCTGGTCAAATTGCAGTTTTTCACACAAAAAAGAACTTTTCAGCTAAAACAGGAATTTTTCCGTCAAACCCCGGCGATTTCGCGCAATTTTCTGATTTCCGCTTTCCACAAATCAACCAGCTTCTGAGGTTCAAGCGGAACCGCATTCTTCCCAAAACTCAAGATTTTAGACAAAACTTCCGTCATATCGGCGGCAGGAAAATTCAATTCTAAAAAATCTTTTTCTCCGCCTTCTCCGCCAAAATTTTCCGTCATAACCTGCTTCGGATGCCATTTTTGAGTCTTTACAATCTGAACCGCTTTTCCATAAAACCTGATTTTTACATTTTCTGTCTTCTCGCCAAGAAAAATTCCAAAACCGTTTTCGATATAATTTTTAAGTTTTTGCTCAAAATCGTTTCCGTGCTCTTCGAAAGGCTTTTTTGTCAACGAAAGTTTTTTTATTCTAGCAACGTTAAAAGTGCGGATTTCATTTCTCAAATAGTCAAAACCGACGACATACCAGTTTCCACCGTAATTTATAAGGTTGCACGGTTCAAAAATCCGCTCAGAAAGCTCATTTTTCGTATTTGTGTAAACAAGCTCAAGGCAGAGCAAATCCCGCATTGCGCCGCAAATTCCGGTAAAAATTTCAGGCTCCAGACTTTCCGCCGCCGGAATTTCGTACAAAATCCGCCCGCAAACCTTCAGATAATCCTTTGGAATCTGGCTCTTCAAATTCTGCAAAAGCTCGCTGCTCACAGCCGGAAAATAATTTGCATTTTTGAGCATTGACTGCATCGAAAGATATGCCAAAATCAAATGCTGGTCTGCAAATTTTAGTCTTTCAAAGCTGCCGGCATAAATGTATTTTTTTTCTTTAAAATTCCATTCGATCGGAGCTTCAAAACGGTCGCGCATATATTCAATATCACGCTTAACCTGCCGCTCGCTAACTTCAAAATAATCGGCAACATCCTTAACTGTAAAATTTCCGCACGAACGCAGTTTTCGGTCAATAAAAAGGATTCTTTCGGTCTGGCTCATAAACAAGATTATACCACATTTTTTTGAATAAAAACCGTACCGCATTCTTCCGTCACGGCCGGCTAACCGGGGTTCGCTAGGCGCTCATTGCCTTGCGGCAACGGCACAGCCGCCCCTAATATCCGGGGTAATTTTTCCGTAAGCAAAAACATTTTCCCTGCCAATAGTTTTTGTGCTATAATAAATTAAATCTGTTTTATAAAAACAGGTATTGCAAGTTTGCGTTGCAAACTTTCTTATCATCTATTGTTTCTCACTTCGTTGCGAAACAACTTAAAAAAGTCAATTCTAAAACTGAAGTTTTAATCTTGACTTTTTATAGGAGAACTAAAATAAAAACTATGTCGGTTTCAGGAAAAAACATAAACTGGGAAAACCTTTCTTCCCTCGAATCATTTAAAAAACTTCAGTCTTTAAAAGGCGCGGTAAACATTGAGAAGGAGCTTTCTTCGCCAGAAGCTCAAAAACGCGTTAAAGATTTTTCCGTAAAAATGGGCGCAGGCCTTGCTTTCAACTACGCAGCAAAGCAGGTTGACGAAAAAATCTTAAAAGTTCTCGCTGAACTTTCAGACGAAGCGCAGCTCACTCAAAAATTTGAAGCGCTTTACAACGGCGAAGTCGTAAACACAGGAGAAAAACGTCTTGTTCTGCATCACCTTACCCGCGGACAGCTCGGAGACAAGGTTATTGCCGACGGAACAGACAAACGCGAATTTTACAAAACTGAACAGAAAAAAATTGCAGATTTTGCAGAAAAAGTTCATTCTGGAAAGCTCACAAACGAAAAAGGCGAAAACTTTACAACAGTCGTTCAAATCGGCATCGGCGGCAGCGATTTAGGTCCAAGAGCAATGTATCTTGCTCTCGAGAACTGGGCAAAAGCAAATAATTCTTTCAAAATGGAAGCAAAGTTCATTTCAAATGTTGATCCTGACGATGCCTCGGCAGTTTTAAATTCGACAGACATTTCGCGCTCAATTTTTATTCTCGTTTCAAAATCTGGAACAACCCTCGAGACACTTACAAACGAAGCCTTTGTAAAAGACGCGCTCAAAAAAGCAGGCTTAAATCCTGCCCTGCACATGATTGCAGTCACCAGCGAAACTTCGCCTTTAGCCCACAATCCGGACTATCTCGAAGCCTTTTACATGGACGACTATATCGGAGGACGCTATTCTTCCACTTCTGCTGTCGGAGGAGCAGTTCTTTCCCTTGCATTCGGAGCAAATGTATTTGCAGACTTTTTGGAAGGAGCCGCCGAAGAAGACAAGCTTGCTACAAACCCAAAAATTCAGGAAAATCCTGCTTTGCTAGACGCCTTGATTGGCATTTATGAGCGCAATGTCCAGGAATATCCGTCAACAGCGGTTCTTCCGTACAGCCAGGCTCTGAGCCGTTTTCCTGCGCACTTGCAGCAGCTCGATATGGAATCAAACGGAAAATCTGTAAATCGCTTTGGTCAAAAAATTGACTATGTAACCGGTCCTGTAATTTTTGGTGAACCAGGAACAAACGGACAGCATTCTTTCTACCAGCTTTTACACCAGGGAACAAATATAGTTCCTCTCCAGTTTATTGCGTTCAAAAACAACCAGACAAAGGTTGACGTGACAATCGAAGGCTCAACAAGCCAGCAAAAACTAGATGCAAACGTAACTGCACAGATAATGGCATTTGCCTGCGGAAAAACTGACGCAGATCCAAACAAGGCATTTGCAGGAGGAAGACCTTCAAGCCTCATTTATGGCCCAGCGCTCAACCCAAAAACGCTTGGAGCGCTTCTCGCCCACTACGAAAACAAAGTAATGTTCCAGGGATTTGTATGGAATATAAACAGTTTTGACCAGGAAGGCGTACAGCTCGGAAAAAAACTTGCAAAAAAAGTGCTTGCAAAAGAGACTGACGGCGCTCTAAAAGCATACGCACAACTGCTAGACTTGTAGTCTAAAAACAAAAAAAGGCTTCTGCAATGCAGAAGCCTTTTTTGCCGAGAACCGGAATCGAACCGGCACGGCCGTTTGACTTGCCGAGGGATTTTAAGTCCCTTGTGTCTACCTATTCCACCATCTCGGCATTATCTTTCAGAGAGAAAAATAACTTAATTAGTGTAGCAAATACAAGATAATTTTTCAAGTCGGTTTTTAGATTTTAGGATTTTTTCAAGGCAAGGCATATGGAGCACCGCCGGAGACGGCCACTGGACTGAACGGAATAAAATGGAGTGAAGGAAGCGGCTGGAGCGAAAGCGCAAGTGCGGAACATGCCAGTTTTGCAAAGCAAAATGCCCCTAGATTAAAAATTTGCGCTCTATTTTACAACGCTGCGAATTTTGATAAAATCGAGCTATGTTCAGCGATACTCATTTTCATTTTCATCATCTTACAGAAGAACGCAATCTTGACGGCCAGGCAATTCTCAAGGCTTTGGCTGAGCGCGACACTTTTTTTGGTCTGGATATTGGCACCAAGGCGGACGACCTTTTTCCGCGAAAGAATGCAATTGACAGCGCGATTTCTGGACTTTCGGACGAACTCAAGAAAAAAACAGAAAAATTTATTCAGTTTTCGGCAGGAATCTGGCCTGATGTCGGCGCAATCAAAAACAGAGACGAAGACATTGCCCGGCTTGAGGAAAATATCAGACTCTTTAACAAAAACACTCCTAAAAAAATTATTGCAATCGGAGAATGCGGTCTTGACCACCACTGGAATCCTTCGGGAGCTGACGGCCGGTGCGAAGAAGATTTTGACAAAAAAACATTCAACGGAGAGCTGGAACTTTTTCAGATGCAGATTGAGCTTGCAAAAAAAATGGAGCTTCCGCTGATTGTGCACAGCCGCGACGCTTTTGAAGGCACAATCGGCTGCCTCAAAAATATGGATTTTCACAACGGAATTATTCACTGCTACAGCTACGGACTGGAAGAAGCAAGAAAATTCTTGGATGAAGGCTGGTATCTGGCTTTTGGAGGCGGAACAACTTACACTAAAAAATCAAAAATGGAAGAAATGCTCGCCTTGCTCCGCTACGTTCCTGACGACCGCATTTTAATGGAAACAGATGCCCCTTATTTGGCGCCAGTTCCGTTCAGAGGGCAGACAAATACTCCTGTCTTAATCGAGCATTGCTATAATTTTGTTGCAAATGCAAGAAAAACAAGTCCGCAGCAATTGAGCGGACTTGTGGACAAAAACATAAAAATTTTATTTAACCTGTGAGTAAAGGGAAGACATTGTGTCCCTCCATTCTCCGCGTTCGCTGTCCCGCGCTTCCCATTCAATTTCTTTAACTATTGAAAAATGGCGCATGTCGTGAACATTGTCAAAATGAAGAACCGCAAATTTTCCGTTTCCAATGTAAGTTACTTTTTCGTTCGGTCCAGGTTTTTCCTGCTCAGAAAGCTGTTTTAACACGCAGTCAAAGTGAACGGGCTTTCCATCTCCACGGTTATTTATTGCGCTTGCTATATCGTTTATCTGCTCGCCACAGATTGCGCATTTTACCACAGCTGTCTTAAAAGCCCTGATTGCTTCAGCCTGCTTTTGAATTTCTGCGCTCGTTACAGCTCTTTGCGCAAAAGAAGGACGATTTTTTTCTTGTTTTGAATTTTTATTAAAAGAATTTGAACCGTTCTGGTAATTAGTTGAATTAGATTTTTCTCCATAAGAGGAAGAACTTCTTGAACTCCAGTTTCCGCGATTTTTACCACGGCGATGATTATCTCGTACCATGTTTTCTCCCGTCGTATACAGTCTCGCTGTCTTCCACCAATTTTCGGCTCAAAACCTGTGCAATGCGCTGCACGGCAAAATCCACGTATTCTGAATCATGAATTTTCCGCCTCAACTCCAACACACGGTCAGAAAACTGGTTATTTACAGATTTTGAAATTGCAGTCATACAAGCTCCGAGAAAGCATCTTCGATATGATAAACAGGTTCCAACTCCGGCACATCAATTGCCAGAACGTCAAAACGAATTTTGCTGTTATTATATTGTCGATGTTTTGCAAGAAAGAATTTAGAAGTTTCGATTATTCTTTTTTGCTTTCTCAGATTTAATTCATGCGCTAGCGTTTCAAGTCCGCCGCTTGGCAAGGTTTTTACTTCTGCAAAAACGAGCAAGTCTGATTTTTGTGCTATTATATCAATTTCTCCGAATCTTGTCCGCCAATTACGGGCAATAATCTTATAACCTCTTGATTCCAAAAACAGCACGGCCCTGTTTTCTCCGTCATTTCCAACGCTGCGTTTTGAGGGATGTACAAAAAAAATAGAATCTGAGAGTCTTGTCAAACCGCTAAATTTCCTCTAATTCTTCAACTTCCGCAACATCATCAAAATTTTCGTCCAGGGTTAAATTTTCGCTGTCAATTTTGTGGCCAAAAGACAAAAGATATGGAATTTTCCAGCGTTTTAGAGCATCGATATGGTACTGTTTTGCGGTTTTTCGTTCTGCCAAAAACATATTCTTTCCATCGTCAAAAAAAACAGGCGCAGAAAAACGCACGCCCAACTGGATTTCAGAACAAGAAATTTTCAAATAATTTTTGTCTAGAGCGGAACTCATTGCTGCCATAATTACAACTTCCTTTCTGCCGATGAAATAAAAGCAAAAATATTTGCAATCGCTTCGTACAGGCTTTCTGGAATTATCTGTCCAACATTTTCTACAGAAAGCACATTTACAAGGTTTTCATTTTCTACAACAGGAATTTTGTTTTGCCGGGCAATTTCAAGCATTTTTTCTGCTGCAAAACCTTGTCCGCTTGCAGCAATGAACGGTGCAACGGCATTTTCTGGATATTTTAGGCAGACGGCTTTTTGTTTTTTTTCCATCACGCTTCTCCATCAAAAATACCAAGCTCCGTATTTTCTGCCGCAAAACCTTCAAGCTCTTCAAAATCTGCCGATTCTATAGAACTAAAGGGAAAAAAAGTTTTTAACTTTTCATTCATAAATTGCAAAACACTGTCAGAAGCATTCTTTAATGCAAATTTTATTGCATTTACTTTGTTCTCCATTAAATATAACACAAACGAATAGGATTTCTGTGAATTTTTACAATTTATTAGCAATTTCTTAATGCATTTTTTATCATCGGAAAGCAAAACTCTAATTACTCCAAAATAACCGTTAAAACTCCATTCAAACGGCAGAACAATCCAATGGCTTTCAGCGCTGTTTTTGGGTTTTAGAGAATTGAATAAAGAAAGCGGTCCGCATTCATTTTTCCGGGCACTTTCAAAAACAGTTTCAAAATATTCTTTTATGTCGTCCGAATTTATTTTTTCTTCGCCGGATTTTTTTTCAAAAAAAGAATTTTCGTCATTCTCTCTATTCTTTTTTCCTGAATTTTCTTCATCGTAAAAATTTCTTGTAACCGCTTCAACTGCAAAATCTGTCGGTGAGAGGCCTTTTTCTCCGAGCAAAAGCGCAACCTGCGATTTTTGAATATCTTTTTTTTCGTTTTTTTGTCCGCGCAATAGAGAATTTTTTAGCTTTGAAGGCTCAATTTTAATTCCCATTTCGAGCGCAAACTGAATCAGCCGCAAGCTTTCAGGAATTACAGGAAGTCCAAGCGTTATAAGCATGTTTTTTAAATCTGGATTGGAAGAATCAAAATTTTTTAGGTTAAAAGTTTCAAGTCCGCTGTTTTTTGCGCTTTCCAAAACTTCTTTTAGAAAAACTTTTCCATCTTTTACAAAAATCTGCGCTTTAAAAACCTGTCCGGGCAAAAGTGATTTTTGTGATTGAACACGAAACTTATGTCCTGCAAAGCTCACCGCATAAAAACCAGATTTTTCTTTAGAAATTACACGGGCCTTAACAACACTTCCGTCATGCAAAGATGAAGATATATTTTTTTGAGAAAAACCATTATTGCCGCTTACAACTTGAACTGATGAATACATAAAAAAACCCGGAACTTTTATGAACCGGGCTAAAAAAACTTAAGACAGATTTAAATTACTTCTTTTTTGCTTTTGCAGCAGCTTCAGCAGCCTTTGCCTCAGCAGCTTTTGCGTCTGCATTGATTGATGCCTCTGCAATGTCAGCAGCTTTGTTTGCAGCACGTGATGCAGCAATACGAGCGTTTGCTTTTGGTCCAAGAAGCTCCTTAATTCTTGCACCCTTACCAACCTTGCCGCGGAGGTAGTAAATTTTAGACTGACGAACTTTACCAGTCTTCAAGATTTCTACTTTGATTACACGTGGGCTGTATACAGGGAATACACGTTCAACACCTACGCCGTAAGAAGTCTTGCGAACTGTAAATGTCTTGCGAACTCCAGAACCCTTAATGCAAATTACAACGCCTTCATATTTCTGAATACGTTTTACTTTGCCTTCGATAATTTCAAAGTGAACAACTACAGTATCACCTACTTTGTAAAGCAAAGCGTTCTCTTTTTTCTGCTGCTCTTCAATAGTCTTAATAAGATCCATTGTTATACTCCTGATTTATCCGCAGCTTTTCTGCCACGGCGTTTTCTGCTTTCATGCTTTTGAAAGTGCATGTCAGTCAGTTCCTCAATCATTTTTTCAGCTTCTGAAGTAAGCTGCCCTCTCAACCTTGCCTGAACGATTAAGTCCGGTCTGTTTGCAAGTGTTTTTTGAAGTTGCTTTTTCAGCCGCCACTTTCGGATCAATTCATGGTTGCCACCGGTTAAAACATCCGGAACTTCCATTCCCCTGTATACTTTCGGGTGAGTATACTGCGGATATTCCAAAAGTCCGCCAGAATAACTTTCCTCTTCCAGTGATTCGTGAGTAATAACATCATCAACCAGCCGATAAACAGCATCGATTACAACGGTTGCGGCTACTTCTCCGCTGGACATAACGTAATCTCCAATGGAAATTTCGTCATCTACGTACTCATCAATTATACGCTGGTCAATACCTTCGTATCTTCCGCATATAAGGACAATTTCGTCCTTCTGACTAAGTTCCTGCGCCTTTGACTGAGTAAACGGCTTACCAGAAGGTGTAACATATATTACATGCTTTTTGTAAGCTTTAACGCTGTCCAATGCGCGCCCGAGAGGTTCCGCCATCATCAACTGACCGGCTCCGCCTCCATACGGTTTGTCATCACAAGTCTTGTGTCTATCAAAGGCAAAATCCCTGATATTCACTAAATCGTAAGCAATAATTCCCTTTTCAACCGCCTTCGCCATGATTGAGGCTTCAAAAAATGCGCGCGGAATCTCAGGAAACAAGGTCAGCACAGTAAATTTCAT
>NZ_DLLH01000032.1:0-6619 GCF_002476655.1 Treponema sp. UBA7567 | reverse complement strand
GGAATTACTCCAGAATCCAGAGGTGCATCAACTGGATACACTTGTTTTTTATGTCAATATTTCTTACGAACTTAGGATTAAATGGAACGTAAACCGTTTTCACTGTTTTCCCGTCTGCAAGATATTTGACGTTTTGAACAAGCAAGTCACAGTTCTCGGCCAGTAAAATCTCAAGGAGATTTCCAGAACCGCCTTCAATTACGTCTGTGATTGTTCCCACTGTTACAGGTTTACCCACAGCAGGCGCAGTCCAAACTGCCAATCCGTCATCGCCCTGTTCAGGATAAAAGTTAAGGGCACAATTTTTAAGGTCTTCAATATACCACTCGTTTTTTCCGAGTTTTTTGGCATATTTCCGTGGTACTACAATCTGCCATCCGCTGAGCTTACGAACATCTTCGGGTGAGTCTATTCCCACGAGTTTTAAATACAAGGTACCGGCGCCTTCACTAACCGACTCAACCTTACAAAGTTTTGAGTCTCCTGTCTTACCGTTCCTTAAAGTTACCTCCTTCATTGAATAGAAATGCTCAAATTCACCGGAAGTACTTTCTACTTTCATATTACCCGAAATTCCATGAGAACCGCGGATAAATCCTACAATAAACTGTTCAGTCTGTTCTGCCATTAACTAATCCAAGATTTCAAGACTATAACGTCTTCCGTCTTTTGAAGCAGACGCACTTAAAACAGTACGCAAAGCTTTTGCAATACGGCCGTATTTACCGATCACCTTACCAATATCACCCTGGGCAACACGAAGCTCCAAAACAGGACCACGCTCACCCTCGGTTTCAGTTACCGAGACTGCACTGGGATCATCGACCAATGATTTTGCAATGTATTCAATCAGGTCTTTTTCCATTCCCCGTTACTCCAGTTCAGTTATTTGTTAAGGCCTTTTGTGCTGAAAAGTTTGCGTACAGTGTCTGAAGGCTGAGCGCCAACACTGATCCAGTACTTTGCACGATCTTCTTTTACAGAAAACTGTTCTCCCGCCGCGATTGGATCGTAAGTTCCAATCTCTTCGATTGTTGTGCCATCACGTGGTTTGCGTGAATCCTGCACTACGATACGGTAAGCTGGACGCTTTTTTGTACCGAATTTCTTGAGTCTGATTTTGACCACTTTATCCTCCAAAGGACTTATTTAAGTCCTAAAATTGCTATTTTTTTCTTCACGAGCATAATAACACTAGTGTAGAATGCAGAATATTTTATTCTTTTGTATAGATTTAATCAATATAGCATACTAAAGATTTTCAAGTTTATAACCGATATTTTTTATTTGGAGCGCATCTCCGCACAAACCGGCTTTCCGCCCTTCGCTAGCGCTCATTGCCGTTCCGGCAACTCCGGGGCTCCAATCCGGGCTATAAAGCCCGGTCGTGAGCTTTATAGCACACACGTAAATAAACGGGTTTTGCGCCCAAGCAAAAGCTAAAAAAAATGCCCCGGAAACAAGCAAATCCGGAGCTATAAAAAACTAAACTTCTTGACTATTCAAACAATGCCTTGTGCAAAATCTGAACAACTGTGTTTGCCTGAGAATTGTCAACAAGGAAACTTATATTAACCTTGCTTGCGCCTTGAGAAATCATCTGAACGTTGATATTTTCTTTTTTAAGCGCCGCAAAAGCGTCCGCAAGAATCGAACTTGACGAAGAGGCATCGCAAATAATCGTTACGATAGCCTTTTCATTTTTTACAGTCACATCTGCCGCTTTTTTCAAGTCTTCAACAAGTCCGTCAAGTTTAGAATTTCCATTTACTGTAAGAGAAACAGAAACTTCTGAAGTCGCAATCACATCAACAACAACATTCCATTTTAAAAACTGGTTGAACACATGGGCCAAAAATCCACATGCGCCGAACATGCTGTTTGACTGAATATCAATCAAATCTACATTTTTAACGTTTGTAATCGCAAGAACGCGCGGGGTCTTTCCACTGTGTTTTGCACGGATTACAGAACCTTCGCTCTTTATATTGTATGAATTTTTTACGCGGACTGGAGTTCCTGTTTTTCGGCATGGGATCATTGAGCGTGGATGCAAAACCTGAGACCCAAACATCGCAAGTTCCTGAGCTTCTTCATAAGTAACTTCTGGAACAGGACGCGCATTTTTTACAATCCGCGGATCTGTCGTCAAAATTCCATCAACATCTTTCCAAGTCTGGATTTCATCAACGCCAAGAGCAGCGCCAAGCATAGTTGCAGACAAGTCAGAACCGCCACGGCCGAGGGTTGTAATCACACCGTTTTTGTCTTTTGCAATAAAACCTGTAACAATCGGAATTTCTTTCTGTTCGCCGTTTTTATAAGCAGCAAGTTTCTCCGGAATATTTTTCCATACGTCCGGCAATAGTTCCGCATTCATAAAATTTGAATCTGAAACAAAGCCCACATCCCAAGCATCGTAGAATTTTGCAGGAATATTTTGCTTGTTGAGATATGCCGACATCAAGCGCACTGACATTCTCTCGCCAAAACTTACAAGATAATCTCGTGAACGCTTAGAAAGCTCGTGCAACATGCTAATTCCGGTGAGCAAAGTTTTTAATTCGCCCAAAAGCTCTTCAATCGCAGGAACATCAACATCCAAAATTCTGGCAGTATCGAGGTGAAGTTTTTCAACCTTCGAAATGTCAACCTTTCCGTTTACAGCCAAATCGGCCGCTTCGAGCAAATGATCCGTTGTATCGCCCATTGCGCTCAAAATAACAAGCGGACGTTCATTTTCATAAGCCTGAATAATAGAGGCAACGTGCTTAATTCTTTCGGCGTCAGCAACACTTGAACCGCCAAATTTCATTACTATCATATTTGGAAATTATAATGAATTAAAAACTAATGCACAACTACAGTATTTTTTTTGTCAGACTTTAACAAAAACAACGCTCAAAGCCGGCAAGTCGATTTTTTCAGCTTTTACAGTAATTTTGCCGTTCAATTCACAGTCTACACCGGCAATTGCGGTTTCCATTCCGAGTTCCTCGATTAAAAAAATTGACTGTTTTTGCTCTTTAGAAAGGCAAATTGCGTTTCCGCTCCACCCAGGATTCTGCAAAAGATAAACCAAAGTCCAATGTGTATTGCTGTTTCTTTCTGCCTGCCTTGCAGCTCTCGCCGCGGCATCTCCAGCGGCAACTCTCATAAGCATTGTATCTTTGTCAATTAAAGGCTCATTTTTTATGAATGCGCGCAACTGCTCGTGTCCGATTAAATCTCCGTAACGGCGAAGAGGCGAAGTTACCTGGCTGTACATTCCAAGACCAAGCGCCGCATGAGAAGACGGAGTTACGCCGACATTTCGCTTGCGCATGCAACGTCTGAGCCTGTATTGTCCGGCAAGTCCTTCCGGCAAAACAGCAGGAATATCCGGCGCTTCCTGGCTTATAAATGGAAAAGGAATATTGTTTTTAAAGGCAAATTTTGCCGCTCCTTCACCTGCAAGAATCATACATTCGCGCACAACCTCTCCGCTCTCGTAATGCACAACTTCTTCCATGCTGACTTTTTTTGTCTCTGGCTCAACAACAACGTGAATTTCTGGCATTTCGATAAAAACAGCGCCGTTTTTTTTGCGCCGCTCGGCTGTTTTTCTGGCAATTTCAAAAAGAGGTTTTAGTTCCGCGCTGTCTTTTAGCTCATCGGCTTTTTTGTAAGACAGGCGTTTTACATCAACAATCGTACGCAAAATTTCGCAGTCCTCAATTTCGCAATTTTCATTCAGCTTAATTTTAAAGCTCAGGGCACGGCTTATTTCTTTTAATCCCAGCGCATAATCTTCAAGGCAGTCCTCGCTCAACATTCTAGCCGCACCTTCAGGAATATATAAAGTCGCTCCACGTCCTCTTGCACAAATATCAATCGGGCTGTCAGGCAAAACAGTGCTTGCAGGATCTGCTATATGAACCCAAAGGTATTCACCGTCAAAACAAATCGCGTCGTCAGGGTCTGCAGACCACTCAGAATCGATTGCATAACTTGTTCCCTCAACTTTTACCCTGTCTTCTTCCGGCGGACGTCCAAGGCTCAATTTTGCGCTCTTTGTGCTAAGCCCCCAGCGCAAAGGATAAGGATTTTTTGTAATATCCCAAATTCCAGTTTTTAAAAGAATTTCGTGGGCACGTTCGACAGTTTCTTTCATTCCCGCATCTTTTAAAATTTTACAGCTGTCCGTCTTGCAAAGCGCAAATGCTTCTACTTCCTGCATATATTTTCCGTCAGCAGGCAAATCAAGTTTTCCCTGGCGCAATCTGGTTATAAAGGCAGCACGCATTTCTTCGGCATGTTCTTTTTCAAAAGCCTTGTTTTTTAATTCTTCGATTTTTTCGACAGAACGAGGAATAAAAAGAATTTTTGGACATTCAATGTCAGAATTATCGATTTTTTCTTCAAAATAAAATCCGCTTTTTAAAGCGCAATAGACGCCCCAAGCTTCATCGGCGGCAATTTTTCCGCGAATCAATTCTACAAGCTCAGAAAAGGGCATAAATGATGATGAAGTTTCGTTTTCGCTGCTCAAAAGCTCGTAAATTTCTGCAATCTGATTCTGAACCTGACTCTCCGGCTTTAAAGCGTTTTCTGCAAAATCAAGACAATTTTCCAGTGAAGAAGCTGGATTCTCGCTCAACAAAATTATATCGCGCGGACGCACTTTCTGACTTGCGTAAACTGCTTTTTTTCCTGACAAAGTAGCTCTAGAAACACACCAGCTCACTAAAATTTTGGAAGACTCTTCGCCTTCTACAAGAGCACAAAAACTTTTATAAATTACAACGGATTTTTTTTGCATATAGCCCACCTAAGGCAATTTTNNCCAGGGCGGTTTTTCAATCGACAAAAATTTTATGAGCAACTATTATGGCAAAATGCAAACACGGCTTGCCTTTTTAGAGCAAACAATATAAAGTCGTTTTTGCGCAGTTTATGATTCCTCATAATTCTCCTGCGCTTTATAAATCAAAATTCTTATGGAGGCGGACGTTTTTGCGTCCATCGTTCTTATGAAAAAACTCTCTTCAAAGCTTATGCAGGAAATAAAAGATTTTAAAATTCTCCTGCGAAACATTCCTTCACTTACAGTTTCACTGTTTATTCTGTCGGTTGTCTGCGCAAACTTAATGGCAAACAAAGAACTCGTAAATTTCAAGTACATTGCCCTTGACTGCGGATTTACTTTTAGCTGGATAATGTTCCTGTGCATGGACATAATCTGCAAACGCTGGGGAGCAAAAGCTTCCATCAAAGTTTCGATTCTCGCGCTTGCAGTAAATCTTTCTGTCTGCCTTATTTTTGCCCTTCTCTCAAAAGCGCCTGGAATGTGGGGCGAATTTTACACGACAGAAAATCAAGAAGTAAACCGCGCGTTAAACGCGACATTCGGCGGTTCGTGGTACGTTGTTTTGGGCTCGGCCCTTGCCTTCATCACCTCTTCAATAATAAATGCGCTCTTAAACACAGCAATCGGTTCTTTTCTCAAAAAAAACAATTTTTTCAGTTTCGCACTGCGCTCCTACATTTCAACGGCAATTGCCCAGTTTGCAGACAATTTTATCTTTGCAACAGCCGTTTCAAAAATTTTCTTTGGCTGGAGCTGGACTCAGGTTATCGTCTGCTCTGCAATAGGAGCGTTTTTTGAACTTTTGTGCGAAGTTGTTTTTTCCGGACTTGGCTGGAAAGTAGTGCGCCAGTGGGAAAAGGAAAATGTCGGCAACGAATATCTTGAATATCAGAAAAAACAGGCATAATCAAATATGAAAGTCTTAATCACTGGAACAAGCCGGGGAATCGGCAGGGCCGCAGCTTTAAAATTTCTTTCGGAAGGATTTAATGTAATCGGATTGGATATTGAATCAGACACAATTTCAAAAAGCCATGATGCGAAAAATAAGGAAAATTATTCTCATTTTACAGCAGATATTTCCGCCCCATCTTCTCTTCCGGAAATTCCTGACGTTGAAATTCTTGTAAACAACGCAGGAATTCAAACTCCGGCTTTGACAGGTGGAGAAAAAGACATTCAGGTAAATCTTATCGGCACGATGGCTGTAACTCAAAAATACGCGTTTCAGCCAAAAATTAAATCAGTGCTCTTCAACGCCTCTGTTTCCGCTCTTACAGGAAACGAATTTCCTTCGTACGCAGCTTCAAAAGCAGGAATAATCGGCTACATGAAAAACTGTGCAATTCGCCTTGCAAATTCATACCGCGCAACCTGCAACGCAGTATGCTTTGGAGGCGTGATGACAGAATTAAACGAAAATGTCATAAAAAACAATGAGCTTTGGCAAAAAATCATGGACGTAACCCCTCTAAAACGCTGGGCAAGCGCACAAGAAGCCGCCGACTGGATTTACTTTCTTACAGTAATAAACAAATTCTGCACAGGACAGGCAATCGATGTTTCTGGCGGAGAACGAAACTGCGCAGACTTATTTGTATGGTAAAATTATAAGCCGTAAGCAAAAAAAATCCCGATGTAAAATGTTTTTCACACCGGGATTTTTTATCAGCCGTTTATATAAACAGCGTTCTGATTACCATTTCTTTTCGATTTCTGGTTCACAGATATTTACTTCTGTTTCCAAGTCAAAGAACTTGCATCTTTCCA
>NZ_DLLH01000015.1:3667-4318 GCF_002476655.1 Treponema sp. UBA7567 | reverse complement strand
GGCTTGACCCGAAAATCTAAATGCATATATTACAATCATTTAGAGATTGCTAACCGAGTTTTCTATGCAAATATCGCAGTATCAAGTACGACAATGGCATTTAGAACTTGTTCGACATCCACAAGCGAGGAAAACGCCCGAAAAAATCCCAATTTTTATCTTAGACCGAAAATTGGGCTTTTTTGACAAAAGTTATCTGTTTGTAAATGTTTTGATGTTCTGGTACTGTAATCTTGCATAGATTTCGGTAGCCCAGGTATTCAGTGTGTCTGCGTCGGACTTGTCGACGTTTGATGGAAGCTTTGTTTTTACTGCTTTGTTGTAGTTTTCTGCGGCGGCAGTATAATCTTTTGCGTTTAGCGCGATTTCGGCCTTAGTAAGGTAGGCGGCCCGTTTTTGCACTTGCGGATTATTTGAGAGTTTTGCAGTCGTTTTTTTTGTATCGGTTGATTCTGTCGTTTTATCTGTTTTTGTCTGTTCTTTTGTCTGAGGGTTGTTTTTTCCGCCGACTCGGCCTTCTACTCCCTTTACAAAGTCTTTCCAGCTCTGGCTAAAACAGGCAGATGTTGTAATCATAAGAAAAAACAGCGCGGCTTTTGATTTTTTTGATAAATTCATAATAGCTCCAATAAAAGGGGATGTCCCAAAAGT
>NZ_DLLH01000015.1:330-3582 GCF_002476655.1 Treponema sp. UBA7567 | reverse complement strand
TAGAACTTATTAGACATCCCCTTTTGAGTTGTTTCGCAACGAAGTGAGAAACAATCGATGATAAGAAATTTTGCAACGCAACGTTACTAACCATTATTGTTTTCTTTGCATAAAATTGTCAAGTAAAAGAGTGTGTCATATGTGTTTTTGAGGCGGAAATGAGAAAAGTCTGCAATTGGAATGACAAAGAATAGGAACCGTAATTTTACTGTCATTCCCGTGCTGCGACATGGGAATCTGTTTTGCAATGAACAAGCTGATTCCTTGACAAAAAAATTCTCTGCCGTTATAAAATTACTAATAAAATTAGTTTGTCAAAAATTCTTTTTACGGAGGGTGTACTAAAAACTTTGTCAAAGATGGCGTCAAAGTTTTTAGTCAAAAGTTTGCGTTGCAAACTTTCTTATCAAGTGTTGTTTCTCACTTCGTTGCGAAACAACTAAAAAAGGCAAATTAAAAATTGATATTTTCAATTTGCCTTTTTTGGGAGGAAATTATGCCGCGTGCTGGTCTTACGAGGGAAAAAGTTATTGAGGCGGCGGCCAAGCTTGCGAACGAGCACGGCTTGGGTTACGTTACAATCACAACGATTGCCGAGCATTTTGGAATAAAAAAGCCGTCGCTTTACAACCACATTGAAAGCCAGGAGGACATTCAGAAGTCGCTGATGATTTACGGCTGGACACACGGAATCGAGCCGCTTTCCGAGCAAATAAAAACTGACGACGCGCACGAGGCTTTGCGCCAATATGCAAGTCTCTTCTATAAATATGCGATTGAAAATCCCGGCGTTTTTGAGGCTATGCTTTGGTACAACAAATACGAAAGCGAAGAGCTAGTTCAGGCGACCGAAAAACTTTACGGCTTCTTTTTTGCCCAGACCGACAAGCTTAAAATCAGCCGAGAGGTTGCAAATCATCTTTTGCGGACTTATCGCGCTTTTCTGGAAGGA
Source organism: Treponema sp. UBA7567 (assembly GCF_002476655.1). Taxonomy (NCBI): domain Bacteria; kingdom Pseudomonadati; phylum Spirochaetota; class Spirochaetia; order Treponematales; family Treponemataceae; genus Treponema; species Treponema sp. UBA7567. Next base: position 2,630 of record NZ_DLLH01000015.1, on the reverse strand, counting down.
TTTTTGCTTTTAGTGATTCACAACTCGTTCGGAAACCCGATCTCAATAGAAGAAAGTTTTGACCTTTCGCTCGACGTGATGATAAAGGGCATGGAGCAGTTTGAAGGGAAACTGGAAGAAAATCAAAAAAAATTAAAGACTGACACTGAAATCCGGAGCGTGCAGAAATGAGCAAGTACAATGATTTATGGATTTATGTTGATTTGATTTTCAAGCAAACGAACCAAGAAAAACTGGAACTGTCTTTCAGCCAGATAAAAGACGCGGCGGGAATTGAACTTGACCATTCGTTTCTAAACTGCAAAAAAGAGCTTTTGAATTACGGCTATAAAGTTGAGAAAATCAAACTGAAGGACAAGAAAATTGTATTTTCAAAGGTGAATTAAAAGCGGAAAGCAGAATGTTTGAAGAAATTTTCAGCCACAAAAAACTTAATCCTGAAAAACTCAAGGCCTACGGATTTTCGGAGCAAGACGGCGGATACAAATTCACCACTGAAATTCTGAACGGCGAATTCCAGCTTGAAATCGAAATGGACAAAAACGGAATGCTAGACACGACGCTTACGGAAAAATCGACAGGAGAAGAATACATTCTGTACAAGACAAAGGCAACCGGAGAATTCGTGGGAAATGTCCGCAGTGAAATTGAAAAAAAACTTAGCGAAATCGCAGAAAAATGCTTTGACACCGCAATTTTTAAAAGCGGGCAGACAATCGACCTGATTAAATACGCGCGTGAAAAATACAGCACAGAGCCGGAATTTCTTTGGGAAAAATTTTCGGACAACGCGGTTTTGCGCAGAAAGGACACTGAAAAATGGTTCGCGGTTCTTCTCACGGTTTCCCGCCGAAAGCTCGGAATGCATTCGGACGAAATCGTCGAAATCGTTGATTTGCGGGCTCAGCCTGAAAATATTGCGGCATTGGTTGACGGCAAAAAAATCTTTCCGGGCTGGCACATGAACAAAATGCACTGGTTCACAATCATTCTTGACGGTTCGGTTTCTTTTGATAAAATCTGCAAAAAAATAGATGAAAGCTGGAATCTTGCAAAGTAAAACACTTTCGTTATATAATAACTAACTAAATTAGTTTTTAAGGAAGTAAAAATGCCAAGACCGCAGAACAAAGCCGACCTGATTGCGCTTGCAGAAAAAAACTATGATGAGCTTTTAAAATTCATCGATTCGATGAGCGAAGATGAGAAAAACACACCGTTCGACTTTTCTTCGCTGAACAAAAAGGAGGCGCACTGGAGCCGCGACAGGAACGTGCGCGATGTGATTTGCCACCTGACCGAATGGCACAAGCTGCTTTTGAAATTTGTCGCAGAAAATATGAAAGGCGGAAGCGGCGAAAAATCCGAAAACAAAAAGCCTGCGATTGTGTGTCAGTTTTTGCCCGAACCGTACAACTGGAAAAACTACGGCGACATGAACCGCGCAATCTGGAAGAACTGTCAAAACGTTCCGCTTGAAAAAGCTCTTGCAGACTTTTCCGAATCTCTCGAAAAAGTCCTGGAACTTGCACGCTCCTTTTCCGATGAGGAACTTTTTGCAAAAAAGCATTTTTCCTGGACGGGAACAACGAACCTCGGCGCATACTTTATCAGCACGACCAGCAGCCACTACGACTGGGCGATTAAAAAACTGAAGGCGCACAGAAAGATTGTGTTTTCAAAAGTGAATAAAAGTTAGAGAAATAATATAATTTGAAAACAAATGGAAGATAAACATGACGGAACATATAATTCATCCTTTTGAACCGTTTTTTAGGGCGGATTCAGAAATCTTGATTATAGGAAGCTTGCCCTCCGTAAAGTCGCGTGAAAATGGCTTTTATTACGGACATCCGCAGAACCGTTTCTGGAAAATGCTGGCGATGATTTTTTCTGAAGAAACACCAGTATCGATAGAAGAAAAACAACGCTTTCTAGAAAAACACAAAATCGCCGTGTATGATTCGATAAGAGAATGTACAATTTGCGGCTCATCCGACAGTTCTATAAGCAGTGTTGTGCCTTCTGACATTGAAAGAATAGTGTCCGCCTGTAAAATTGCAAAAATTCTTGCAAACGGCAAAACTGCCGCTAAATATTTTCTAAAATATCAGGATGAAAATTTGTGCTCCATGCTGAAAACGCTTCCTTCCACAAGTCCTGCAAATGCCGTTTACTCAATTCAAAAACTTGTTGAAATTTGGAGAAATGAGTTTTAACAGTTTTTATGTAAAATTATCCATGAAACCAGTCTTACACTCTAAAAAAAGAGCGTTCAGCAGATTATCGGGTCAAGCCCG
>NZ_DLLH01000015.1:0-298 GCF_002476655.1 Treponema sp. UBA7567 | reverse complement strand
AGCCCGATAATGACATAAAATTATATGCGTGAGGGTATGGAAGCCCGGAGTTCCGGCGCAATTTTTATTGCGCCGGAATGAGCGGTTAGCGAAGGCTGGAACACCCGACGGCGAAGCCGGCACGTCAGGAATTTTTAGTTTTTATGCAAAAATGCTTTTTCCGTTATAAAATTTGCCCGAAACGTGTTTTGGGATTATATTGGAACTATCTGCTTTATTGTCCGCATTAAAATAAAAAAAACATTGGAGGCTGTTTTATGAAAAAATCTCTTGTTATTCTTGGTTTTCTCGTTTTTGG
>NZ_DLLH01000006.1:12703-15340 GCF_002476655.1 Treponema sp. UBA7567 | reverse complement strand
GGTCGCTGACAGCATTCGCAGAAAGGCTTAGACCGATTATGGAAACTGTTGGACCGATGATTACCGGTGGCATAAGCCGGTCAATCCATTTTACACCGCAGCATTTTACGATTATTGCGATAATTACATAAACCAGACCTGCCATTACAGCACCGATAATAAGTCCCCAATAACCGACTGTAACAGAAGCAGCTCCGCCAAAAGCGCTGAACATTGAGCCGATAAAAGCGAATGAACTTCCCAAAAATACAGGACTTGAGCTTTTTGTGAACAGAAGGTAAACAAACGTTCCGACTCCGGCGCCGAAAAGGGCCGCAGAGGCGCTAAGTCCGTTTCCAACGATTGCAGGAACTGCGATTGTCGCCGCCATTATTGCAAGCAGCTGCTGAAGCGCAAAAAGGATTACTTTTCCTAAGCTTGGTCTGTCCTTGATTCCATAAATCAATTCCATTTTTTTTCTCCAAAAAATTTAAAAAATAAGGTTGATGTAAATATTTTTTTCAACATCATCTAATTTTATTAAAAAAAAAGACCAGGTTTTAATAAACCCGGTCTTTCGGTAAGTTTACATATTAAACTTATTTAGATTCAACTTTTACACCGTAGATACGTGTACCAGAAGCTTTGATTGTGTAAGCACCAGCTGCTGCTGCATCGAATACGAGTTCTGATTTTGCATCCTGACCGAGATTGTCTACAGAAGCAATCATAGCACCGCTTGGATCAAATACGCCAAATACACGGGCTGGAGTAGCATCGCCGTTTCCAGAGATTGTCAATGTAACTTTTGCAGGAGCTTTTACAACTACTTCGAATGCAGCCTGGAAAACATCTTTGATATTGTCTTTATTAGAAGCTGCTTTGTTCTGAAGGTAGATAGCTGTTCCAAGGTCTTCAGTCTTGAATTTTGCTTTTCCTGCAACTGCGGCAAATTCTGCGTCCAATGGATTAGAAACTGGGTCAAGAATGAAACGATCATCGATTACTGTATCGTTTGTACCAATATCTGAAAGTGGAATAGATTTCCATTCCCATACAGAAGCGTTTCCTGAGGCTGCTGGTACAGCTGCTGGAGCTGAAGCCTCTGAAGAAGCTCCAGATGTAGATCCACAAGATGCGAGCATTGCAACTGCTGCAAGTGCTGCGATAGCTGTTGTTACTTTTGTAACTAATTTCATTTTTATATCTCCTCCTTAATTGAGATATTTATATTCTAATCTTCCTTTAACAATTTTTCCTGTCTTTATTTTGTAAAATTACGATATTTTACCGTTTTTTAACGTTGCAGATTGTTAAAGCCTGGTACAATCGGTGCAGAGAATCTTTTTTTCATCTGCGCGAAAAACTCATCGGCGGTTTTATCATCAACTGGCGCTGGAGGTTCATAGTATTTTACAAGGCTTGAAGGAATTTCTTCAAGAAAACGGCTAGGTGTACATTCAACGACAGACTGCATGTGCCTTCGCTTTAAGCATGATGAAATGTAAAGTTTGTCTCTCGCACGCGTAATTGCAACATAAAAAAGCCTTCTTTCTTCTTCGACGGCCGCATTTCCGCCTTCGTCAACTGCGCGTCCGTGGGGAATAAGTCCTTCTTCGCAGCCGATTATAAAAACGACCGGAAATTCAAGTCCTTTTGAAGCGTGAATCGTCATAAGGTTGACTTTTCCGTGATCCTCTTCGTCGTCCATGTCGTCGCGCGACAAAAGCGTGATTCTGTTTAAATAATTGTAAAGAGTCGGATCTTGAGTTTCCGGGTTGTTTTCCCACATTTCGATTGAATTGATTAAGGACTCGATATTTAGAAACTTGAATCTGGCTGCTTTTTCTGATTTTGGATTTTCTGAAATAAGATAGTCAAAATAGTGGATGTCTTCGACCATTTTGCGCACTTTTTTTGAAAGTCCGTGTCCGCCTAGCATGCTTTTGTTTGAATCTATAATATCTATAAAATCCTTGAGAGAATCTTTAGTTCCCTCAGAAAAATCAAGTCCATCGTCTATTCCGTATTTTGACGGAGAAGTTTGCATAAAAAGGTCTGCTTCGTCTTCCGGAACTTCAAGAAGAGATTTTATGGCTTCGTAAAGCGAGCAGCTCAAATTTTTTGCAATTTGATTTAATTTTTCAATTGTCGCCCGTCCGATTCCCCGTCTTGGCGCATTTATAATCCTTAAAAGATTCACATCGTCATCGTGGTTGGAAATTACGCGGAGATACGAGATTATGTCTTTTATTTCTTTTCGTTGAAAGAATGAAGTTCCGCCGCTCATCGTATAAGGAATGTTTTCCTGCAAAAAGGCTTCTTCAATTGCGCGCGACTGAGTGTTTGCCCTCAATAAGACGCAAAAATCGTCATATTTGCGTTTTTCTTCGGCAGAAATCGCCTGAATTGTTTCTACAACAAAGTCTGCTTCGGCTGTTTCGTTGTCCGGACTATAAACTTCAATCGGCTTGCCTTCTCCTTTTCCAGACCAGAGCTGCTTGTCCTTTCGGTTTGTGTTGTGCTTGATTACTCCGTTTGCCGCCGCAAGAATTGTTCCTGTCGAGCGGTAATTTTGCTCGAGGCGGATTTCTTTTACAGCAGGAAAGTCTTTTTCAAAATTGACTATGTTTTGGTAGTCTGCTCCTCGCCATGAAT
>NZ_DLLH01000006.1:0-12651 GCF_002476655.1 Treponema sp. UBA7567 | reverse complement strand
ATGCATCATTTCGTACTGCTGGTGGCTCGTGTCCTGGAATTCGTCTACCATTATGTATTTGTAGCGCTGTTTGTAGCTTGCAAGAATTTCTGGAAATTCCTTAAAAAGGCGGATTGGAAGAACAATCAAGTCGTCAAAATCAACGGCATTGTAGAGCTTTAGACCTTCCTGGTAGCCCTCGTATAGTTCGCGGTACATTTCGTTTTCCGCGTTCCACTGTTTGCGCCCGGTTTTTATGTCCGAAATTAAAATTCCGATTTTGTAAATGTCGAGAGCTTCGGGCGAATAGCGCAGTTCCCGGCCAGTTTCTTTTATGAGCGCATTGCGGTCTGTTTCGTCATAAATTGAAAAATTTTCGCGCCAGCCGAGTTTTGAAATGTCCTGCCTTAAAACTTTTACTCCGAATGCGTGAAATGTCGAAATCGTAAGAAGGGGAAGCTTTTTTCCGGTAAGTTCCTTGATACGTTCAACCATTTCTTTTGCGGCCTTGTTTGTAAAGGTGAGCGCAAGAATCTGGCTTTGAGGAACTCCGGAATCGAGCATATGGGCGATTCTAAAGGTGATTACGCGGGTTTTTCCTGAACCTGCTCCGGCAATAATCAAAATTGGGCCGTTTATAGTCATTACGGCTTCGTATTGTTCCGGGTTTAATTCGTTTTTGAGGTCTGATAAATCTGTAGCCATAGGAATATGAAGTTTAGTATTTTTTTTGATTTTTGGGTATTGCCTAAAGTTTTTTATCAGACGGAAAGTTGAATTTTATTGACAGAAAATCTTAGCCCGGATATTAGCCCCGAAGTTGCGGAGCAATGGAGCGTAAGCGAAAGGGCGGTTAGCCGGATAAGATGGTGGCATGCGCTNNTCCGTCCATTGCCTTAATGTACTGCTGCATGGATTTCTTTTCGGTCTGCTGTGCCTGTACGGCTACCTGATTCTGAATGCTTGTCATGTTTGTATCTCCTTATTTTTTTGATTTTTGCCTTGAAATAAATAAGGAGTATTTTAAATCCGTTTTGTAAAAAATTATTTTGGGTTTATAATTGGCTTATGCTTACTGATTTTAAATTAAAGCTTTTTTTTAAAAGACATAATTTTGTGTCAAAGATGATTGTTGATGAGATTTTGACAGATATGAGGCGTCCAAAATCCGAAAACCGCGGAATGGATATGAGCCGGACATGGATGCTTCCGCCTTCGAAAAATCCCGAAAATGAGAAGGTTATTGTGATTGATGCCGGCGGAACAAATTTTAGAAGTTGTCTTGTCAGTTTTGACGGTTCTGGAAATGCGGAAATTTCGGACTTCAAGAAAAGTTTTATGCCAGCGACCGAAAAAGAATATTCTAAGGATGAATTTTTTAGCGCGATTGCTGACAGAATTGAATATTTGAAAGGCAAGGCTGAGAAAATCGGTTTTTGTTTTTCATATTCGCTTGATATGACTCCGGAGCACGACGCAATTCCAAATGCCTTTAGCAAAGAGTTTAAGGCGAGGAGCGTTCTTGGCTGTCCTGTCGGAAAATGCCTTAAAGATGAACTTGAAAAACGCGGCTGGAAAGTCAGCAAAATTTCTGTAATAAACGACACTGTCGGCGCTCTTCTTGCCGGAAAGGTAAAGGAGAAGAATGCTGGTTCTTACATCGGCTTTATTCTTGGGACCGGAATGAACGCGGCCTTTGTTGCTCCTGAAGGAAATATCTGGGACGAAAAAGGGCAGAGTCAGATTATTGTCTGCGAAAGCGGAAAATGCAACAGTTTTAAGCTCAGCGATTTTGACATTGATGCAGACAAAAGAACTGCGATTCCTGTTCAGTTTCCTTTGGAAAAATGTTGCAGCGGCGCATATTTGGGAAACACCTGCCTTTCTTTTTTGAAATTTGCGGCGAATGAAAATCTTTTTTCTAAAAAAGCGGCTGAAAATTTAAAAAAACTGGCTTTGCTTTCTACAATTGACGCGGATAATTTTTTGAACGGCTTTGATGAAAAATTGCAGGAAAAAAACGAAAATCCTGTCGAAAAATGCTGTTTTACAGAAAAAGACAGAAAACTTGCCTTTAAGCTTTTGGATTCCGCTGTAGACAGATGCGCGCATTATGCGGCTTCGATTTTGGCTGCAAACCTTATTGCGACAGAAAAAGGTAAAATTGAAGGAAATTCTCCTGCAAAAAAAGTATGTATCGTCTGCAACGGAACAACTTTTTACAAAACTCATAGACTTAAGGAGCGGACAGAAAAATATCTTTTTGATTATGCATACAAAAAATGCGGAATTTCTTATAAAACAGTTTGTGTTGAGAATGATATTACTTTAGGAACTGCGGTTGCCGCTTTGATTTAAGGCTTGTCTGCAAAATCGAAAAATGAAAAGACTTTTTTTTGCTTTAGTTTGTGTTTTTGTTTCTTGTTTTTCTGTCTTTGCCCGTGGCGGATGCATGAGCGGAACAAAGGGCGGTTTGAATGAAATACAGACGCGGTATTTTGATATTATTTTTCCTGACAGTTGTATGCAAACTGCTCAAAAAATTGCCGCTGTCTGCGATTCGTATTATGAGGAAATCGCTTCAGACTTTGGTTACGAGCCTTACCAGAGATTTCCTGTTTCGATAACTGACCAGGTTGAGGCGGTAAATGCCTATTTTTCGATGGCGCCGTACAATCAGATTGTTCTTTATGACACAGAAATGGATTACGAGCTTGATATGAACGAAAAAAGCGTAGAGGCAATGTTTTATCATGAATTGGTTCATGCAGTTTCGCTCAATTCCAAATCTCCGTTTTGGCGGGGGATGTCGGTTTTTGCGGATTTTTTTACTCCGGCAGGAATTTCACTTACTTCTTTTTGGTTTGAAGGAGCGGCAGTTGCTTTTGAAAGCCAGAAAAAAGGCGGAAGGCTGAACGATCCGTTCTTTACTCAAAAAATTGCTGCGGCAAAACTAAAATCTCTCTCGGGCAAAAAAAAATTCCCTTCGTGGCGCGATGTTAGCGGAGCAAGGGATATTTTTCCGTACGGAAACGATGCGTATATTTTTGGCTCTCATTTTGCCAGATATTTGATTCAAAAATACGGAAAAGAAAAATATGCGCAGTTTTGGAAAAACGCTGGAAGCAAAACCGATTTTTCTTTTTGCGCCGGCATTTTTTATAAAACTTTTGGATTAAAACTTGACGAAGCCTGGAACGATTTTTACGAAAACCTTTGGGTTCCAAAAATCGACTTTGACGATTACAATGAATTTATTTCTGCGGAAAATTCAGTTTTTTTTAAAGGCGGAAAAAAATCTCTTGTAAAAACGCTGGATTCTTTTTTTGACGGACAAACCGGCGAGTGGAAAACTGTCTGGTTCGATTTTTTTTCAAACACGGTTTATCTTGATTCAAAAAAACTTTTTACTGCAAAAAATGTTCAAAAATTGCGTTTTTCAGATGACGGAACGAAAATTTTTGTAAACAGGCTTGCCGGCAGTTCAAACGTAAAAGTAGAAGATTTTGAATATGATCTAAAGTCCAAAAAAAAACAGAAAATTGAGCACAGCCGCGAAAATTTTGAAAAAACGCACGGTCTGATTCCTGTAAAAAACGGTCTTTCCTGGAGCCTTTTGTACGAGGATCAAAAGGGAAGAAAGGCTGAATGGACGTTCGGCGATAGAATTATTCACAACGTTCATTTTGAAAAGGAAGAAAACTGCGTTCTAAGTTTTGTCTTTGTTTGGGCAAAAATGGAAAGCCAGAGCCTTGCACGGCTTGGAAAAATTTTTATTGATAAAAATACCCTGAATGCAAGAATTGAGTTGCTTTCAAAAGACAGCGCTGTGTTTTTTATCGAGGCTGTGCCTTGCAAAGACGGTTTTTTAGTCATAAACGAAGAATACGATTCAAATCCGCTGCGCTTTGTAAAAATTGACAAAAATGACTGGCAGGAATTTGTTCCGGTTGAGAGTAAAATACTTCCTGAGCAAAACATTTTTTTTGAAAAGTCGGATTTTTCTGAAAAAACAGAAGCTTTTGAACCGGAAAGCCGTGAAAATTTTTTGACAGAAGAAAAGTTTGAGAAAACAAAATACAGTCCGGCAAAATATTTTTTTAACGGCGCTTTTCTTCCTGTTGGAACAGCAAAAACTTATAATCACGATTTTGAAATTGACGATGACTTTATTTGGGGCGCAACTTTTATAACTTCGACTCCGTGGACAGATAAAATTACGGTTTTGTCGGCAGGTTTTGATTTGCTTTTGCAGCATTTTGCCCTTGAAGGTTCAATTTCAGGGGGAAATGACTGTTTTAATTATGCTTTCTGCGGAGATGTTTGTTTTGATTCTTCTGGATTTAAGAATTCATATTTAAATTCGGCTGTCACAAAGGTTTTTTGGCAGGGATTTTATTCAATTTTTTCGTCTGGACTTAGTTTTACCTGGGTTTCTGGAACTGAAAAAACATCTTCTGAAGGAAAAATTCTGGTTGACGGAAAAACAGAAACTGATGAATATCGGCGCACTGGAAATTCAGTTGACGGAAAAATATTCCTGAATTTTTCGACTGTCCGAAGTTTTGGTCCTAAACATTCTCAAAAAACTGGATTTTATTTTAAGCCCTTTGTCGATTTTGAGAAAACTGCAATTTCGTACGATTTTGATTGTTTTGGAAAAATTTATGATGAAAATGAAAAATATTTGAATTGCGGGACGGAAACTCAAATTTTTGTTCCGTTTTTTCTTCCTGTTAAGCTGAAAGCCGCAATTTTTCCTTCTAAAAAATATTTTGCTTCCGGGGATGCTTGCATTGAGCTTTTTTCGCATGAAATTCAAAAAGGAATTCCGGCAGTTTCGGTTTATGTCCAGCATTTTGCCTTAAAAATGTCATATTCCGCAAATGTAAAATATGAACCGGAAGAGTTTTTTGCTGTAAAACGCACCTTTAAGATTGCAGAAAACCTAAAATACGAAGATTTTTCGGACAGTCTGGGTTTTTCCGGAGAAATTACTTTTGCTCCAAATACGAGTTATTTTGCTTCATCTTCAAGTAATTTTACTCTCGGCGCTTACATAAATTATTTATTGAGAACAGATAAAAATTCAAAATGGAAAGCCGGTTTTTATGCGGTTTTTTCAAATATTGCGTGGTAATAAAAAATAAGTTAAACTTAAAGCATTGGATTGTCTGCCAAAAAATATGCGAATTGAATTTATTTTATTGGGCAGCGGCATTTTTATATTTTAAAAAGAATTAAAAAATCAAAAATAAGTGATTTTGGGCGGGGAAAATGGCAAGAAGTCGTGGAGTCGGAAAGTCAATAGCATTGCTTTTTTTAATTTTGGCAATTATTCTTGGCGGACTTTTGTGGTTTGATTATCTTGGAATAATCAAGGCAAAGTCTATTTTTGCTCCGGTTTATAAACTTTTTGGACTTCAGCCTCAGACTTCTGTTTCTGCGACTTCATCAAAGCCGTTGCAGGCAAATTTAGAAGACGACAGGCTTGCAAAAAGGCTTGAAGCCCTCGAAATTCGCAGTCAGGAACTCGACAAAAGAGAATCGGACATTGCACGCTCAGAAACCGCAAACGAGGCGATTGCGCGCGAACTGGAAGACAGGCAAAAATCTCAAGAAGAAAGAGAAAAAACATTCAACAATGAGGTCAAAAAGTACGATGATAGAAATACAAACATCGAACAAATTTCGACCTATTTGCAGAATATGCCGCCAAAAACGGCAGTTGAGCAGCTTCTCGGAATGGACGATCAGGATATAATCGACATTTTCCGAAAAACAGATGCCCAGGCGTTAGCTTCAAACACTGTCTCTATGACTTCTGTATGGCTTATGAATATGCCTTCGGAAAGAGCTGCTATAATTCAGCGAAAAATGGCGAGCAAGCCGGAAAAACTCGACTGAGCCTGCCTTTTTATCTAAAAAGGCAAAAATCGGAACTTTTTTAGGTGTTTGATTTACGACCGGAGGTTCTGATTATGCAGGGCATTCAACTTGATTCTTTTGTGCCTCAAATTCAGACAAAGCAAATCTCTGCCCAAAAAAATTCTGGAGAAGGCGAATCGTTTTTAGAAATGGTTCATTCTCAGCAGAGCAAAATCAAAGAAACTTCAAAAGAAAAAAGCTTAGGTTTGAGGGCGGATTCTGATTCTGAAAAAGACGAAAAACTCGAAAAATCTGAAAAATCTTCGTCAGAAAACAAAAATGCAGAAAATGCAGTTCTGGCTTTGCTAAAAAATTCTCAACCAGAAGAAATTCCTGCCGAAAAAATAGATTTAACTGACGAGCTAAAAAATCTTTCGCTCAAAGATTCTCTTGAATTTGAAAAAACTGAAAAAAATCAAATTTCTCAGAAGCAATTCAAATGGCTGAAAACTCCTGTTGTAAAAAATATTTCAGAAACAGACGAAATTGAAGAAATGTCTTCCGAGGATTTTGCGGAACTTATCGACAGTGCCATTGAATTTATTCCGGGACAAGCAAGCGACGAGGAACTTTTTGAAAAAGCGCAGAATCTTGCCTTAAAAGATCCTGAAATGTTTCTTAAAAACGCGGAAAATCTTTCAGAAATTCAGGGTGAAACGGTTGTTTTGAACGAAGAATTGAAATTTTCTAAAAATAATTCACAACTTTCTGATGAAAACAAAGAAAACTTAAAACAGACAAAAAAATCTGCAAAAATTCAGGTGACTGATTTGCGGACAGAAAAAATCGATTCAAAATCCGCTGAAATTCAGGTTGAAAAAACAAAAGAACGCAAGGATTTTAATCTTGCTTATAAAAAGCAGAACGAAAATACCGTTCAGATTACAATGGATTTTTCGAATTCTGTAAATCAGAACATAACTGCTTCTGACACTCAGAGCGCCGCTGCAAACGGGTCAACTTTTCAAAATATGCTTTCAAATGCAATTCAGGCAAATGCGCCGGATTTTGTAAAGGCAGGAAATATCGTTTTGCGCGACAATAATACCGGAAGCATAAATCTTGTAATGCATCCGGAAAAACTCGGAAATGTAAAAATCGCCTTAAATCTTTCGGACAAAACAGTTTCGGCTTCGATAACTGTTCACTCGCAGGAAGCTTATAATGCTGTAAAAGACAGTATTGCCGCTCTTAAAAATGCTTTTGCCGGCAGTGGCTTTGAAACCGGAGAATTCAACTTGAATTTTGCAAACCAGGGCGGTCAGTTTGCGCAAAATCACGAACAAAATTCACAAAACGGACAGTCGCAGTTTTTTGCAAACCGGGTTTATTCAGAATATACAGCGGACGGAGGGGCACTTGCTGATGAGAAAGTTGCCCGCTACGTTGAGAATAACAGTTATGCTGTGAATATTGTTGCATAATTGCTGCTGATTTTTACAAAAAACTAAACTGAAGAAAAATTTTGCCGAAAAATTTTATAAATGCTTGCAGAAAGCTGGGAGAAAAAAATGAGTTTTACAACAACAATGAATGCGACAGAAAAGTTTCAGATTCAAAATGCAGTTGATTCATTTAACAAAACTTTGACTGTAAACGGTCGTAAAACCAGTAACGAATTAGGAAAAGATGATTTTTTGAAGATTCTGATTGCTCAGCTTTCAAATCAGGATCCGACAAATCCTCTTGAAAATACAGACTTTATTGCTCAGATGGCGCAATTTAGTTCTTTGGAACAGATGACGAATATGAGCCAGGGCTTTGAAAAAATGGCAGGACTTATCAATTCCAGCGAAGCCCAGTCAATGCTCGGAAAAACAGTTGAGGTTGAAGCGGGCGATGTTGCGGTAAAAGGTCAGGTTGAGGCGGCAACAAGAGGAAGTCAGCCGCAGGTTCTTGTAAACGGCATGTATTATAGCATGGATAAGATAAAAGCAATTTACGGCATTTAATGCCAGTTTTTACGGTTGCACAATAAAAAAATTAAATAACTGTACCAACCTTTGACGGTACATTGAACGAGGGTAGATATATGATGAGATCACTTTATTCGGGCGTTTCTGGCCTTCAGAACCACCAGACGAGAATGGATGTAATCGGTAACAACGTTTCCAACGTAAACACAACAGGTTTTAAACGCGGCCGTGTTAATTTTCAGGACATGATAAGCCAGCAGATGGCTGGAGCTGCAAAACCGACAGAAGAAAAGGGCGGTGTAAATCCTAAGGAGGTCGGTCTTGGAATGACAGTTGCTTCAATCGACACTGTATTTACACAGGGAAATCTTCAGTCAACAGGAATTGCAACAGACCTTGCCATTCAGGGAAACGGCTTCTTTCTCGAAAAAAACGGTGAAAAATCATACTACACTCGTGCCGGAGCTTTTTCTCTCGACAGCGATGGAACTCTCGTAAATCCGGCAAACGGTTTTAAAGTACAGGGATATATGGCCCGCGAGATTAACGGCGAAATGGTTCTCCAGACATCTGCCACACCGGAAGACCTTGTAATTCCTGTAGGCTCAAAAGATCCTGCAAAGGCAACCGCTTCTGTAAAATATGCTTGCAACCTTAACAAAAATACGCCAGAAATTCAGGAAGGAGCTAATGCGGCTGACGTTGCAAAGGGAACTTGGTCAATCGAAGAAAAAGTTTATGACAGTTTCGGAAATACACACCTTCTTACAATTAATCTTACCCGCGTTCCTGGAGTGCCAAATCAATGGCGTGCAGAAGTGAATGTTGATGCAAATAATGCCGACTTTACTCAGACTCGCGTTGGACTTGGAACAACAGACGGAGTTGGCAATACTTTTCTTGTAAATTTCGATAATACTGGAACTCTCCAGTCAGTAACAGACGAAGCTGGAAATCTTACAAATCCTACGGGCGAAGTAATCCTTCAGGCAAGTTACACTGTACCTGGAGCAAATCCAAACGAAGATGGAACTCCATACCGTCAGACAATGGATATTAATCTCGGAACAATTGGCAGCCAGAAAAATACCATTACGCAGAGCGCTTCTCCTTCATCAACAAAGGCTTTCTTTCAGGACGGCTACACGATGGGTTATCTTGAAAACTTCAAAATCGATTCGTCAGGAATTATTACAGGAGTTTATTCAAACGGTTCTAGCCGCACAATAGGACAGCTTGCATTGGCAACTTTTTCAAATCAGAATGGACTTGAAAAAGCTGGTGAAAATACTTATGTAGAAAGTAATAACTCAGGTCTTGCTAACATCGGTATTTCGGGAATTGCCGGAAAAGGCAGTCTTCTTGCTGGGGCGCTCGAAATGTCAAACGTAGACCTTTCAGAACAGTTTACCGATATGATTGTTACACAGCGTGGCTTCCAGTCAAATGCAAAAACTATTCAGACTGCTGATACCTTGCTCGAAACAGTTCTTTCTCTTAAACGCTAGCAATAAATAATTAAAAATCATAGGGCTGTCCTTGATGAAGTTTTATAGCTTTTAGGACAGCCTTTTTTTTATGCAGGCGGCTATATTCGCTGACGGCGGCGTCCTTGCCACCTTTTCGCCTGCGGCGCGCTCATTGCGCTTCGAATCCTGTACGGTCTTTTTTCTGTATTTTCGTTTAAAATAAAAAAAGCCTTACTGTATTTAGCAAGACTTAATCGGGATGACAGGATTCGAACCTGCGACATCTTGGTCCCAAACCAAGCGCGCTACCAGCTGCGCTACATCCCGTAACTATAAAAAAGAATGGGCACTGAGAGACTCGAACTCCCGACAACCTGGGTGTAAACCAGGGGCTCTACCAACTGAGCTAAATGCCCGGATGAAACCACTGTCATTTGATAAAAAGAGTGGGCACTGAGAGACTCGAACTCCCGACAACCTGGGTGTAAACCAGGGGCTCTACCAACTGAGCTAAATGCCCATTTCGTCAAACGACTTTGTTAATATAACAAATCTAAAAAAAAAGTTCAATACCTTTTTTCTTAAAAAGTTAAAAAAATCAATTTATTTAGCCTTTTATCATTCTGTTCATTGTGTTTTTTATTTCTTCTCTAAACATTACTAGATCCATTATTTTTAAAGAAACAGTGGTATCAAGTTCTCTTCGGATTTTATTTTCTGAAATAAGAACTGTATCAAATGCGTAATTTACTTGATCATAGCCAGGACGTTTTACTTCAATTGAAAAATTAAATTTTTTAGTTTCGTCTGCTTTTTTTGCTTCGATTGCTTTTGGCCAAAAGCTATAAGAGCCTTTTGTGCTGCTGTATGTGTTCAGCGGATTTGCCCAGGTAATGTCCGCCATATCAACTTCTTTTCCGTCCATCTTGAGCGTTACGGTTGCATTTGCGAGCGGCTCAAAAGTGTTTCCTTCGAGAATTGAGCCCTGAATTATTGGAAAGTTAAAAACCGGTTTTTCGCAGGCTTCTACAATACATTCTGTTCTTGCGGAAGAGTGGAACGGTCTTTTTGTCGAGCTTATTATTCTGATTCCTTCGATTCCGATAGCGTCAATATCGGCTTTTATCTGGGCATCTTGCAGAACATCGCGCGCATGAATAACTCCGCGGCCGCTTACAACGTATCTTGGAGCGACACGGTTTAAAACATAGCTTATGGCATCAGCCCGGCAATTTTCGCAGTCGCAGGTAAGCCAGCAGGCGTTAACCTCTTTTATCTGATTGTAAAGTTTATTTATCCGGTGGCCTACAACTTCTTCCATTAGGTTATGAATATTCATCGCAAATTGCTCCGTTTTTAGTAAAAAAATATTTTCTGAATTATAAAACAAAAAAAGATTGAGTGCAAATTTTCTGGCAAAACCAATTTCCTGATAAAAGCGGATAAACTTCAGCCTTTAATTTTATATTTTGTTATGATAAAATACGCTATCGATGCTAAAAAAGTTTATTTTTTATTTTGCTGTTTTCTGTCTCGTTCTTGTTTCCTGTAAAAACAGCGATTTTGGCGATACGGATCAGAATTCATCTTCGTTAAAGTCGGTTGCCGAAAAAAAAATCACCGGAACCGACTGGACTTTTGAGCTTGAAAAAGACAGGCTTTCTCAGGATATTTCCGTTGTAAACACTATAGAGAAAAAAATAAAACTTACTCCTCAGGTTTTCTTAAATTCGGCTTATTCAAAAAGTTTGGAGCCGGTTTTTCCTTATGTCGAAGATTTTGGCTCGCTAAACACTTCTAATTTTAATTCGGAAATCAAAAAAATGGCCGAGGAATTTGCCTCTTCGCTGTGCAAAAGCAAATTTGCTTCAAATCTTTTTGATCCGTCCGATATTTATGAGCTTGCGCTTTTTTCTATTGAATTAAAAAATCGCTGGGAAAAAACTTTTGATTTTCCTTATCCGGAAAATGATGAAAAAAAATCCGAAGAGCTTCAAAATCAAGAAAAAACTGGTGAAAATTCTTCTGACGCCGAAAAACAAACGGTTCAGGAAATTATTCTTTTTGATGAGTATATTCTAGGCGAGCCTTTTGAAATGAATTCTCTCTGCGAAGTTCCTGTCCGCTTTGTGCAAAAAAAAGGTTTTGCCGATGTAGCTCTTTATTTTTTCAAGAATCCTAATGGAAACTGGAAAATCAACCAGCTGCAGATTTTAAAAATGCAGAAAAAAATCAAAAAGAATGCAAGATAAAAACAGCCGAAAATGGCGTCTGGTTTTATCTTTAAAAGTTTGCGTTGCAAACTTTTTTAATCTTGACTTTTTATAGGAGAGTTAGGTGCAAAATCAGGAAGAAAAGAATCAACCAGGCGCACAAAAAAATTCTTCGCAGTTGACGGGAATTGAACGCCAGCTTGTCCTTCAGTATTTAATGGACGCAAATGTTCCTGTAACTTTGACAGAAGAAATTGAAATTGATCAGGAAAAAGCGNNCCGAAAACGGGCACAGAATACGAACTGTGGCTTCGGGCGTTTTTCCTGTTGCCCTTCCGGGAGAGCAGATAACAGTCCTTGATCAGGGAATAATTCTCTTAAAAAATCCGCCGGAAAGCGTGAAGGTTTTTGACGGAAAAAAAGTCCGGGTTCAATTTTATTTTAACAGGCTCGGACTCTATTTTATAACGACAGTCAAAGCCGTAAAATCCGGACTTGCGCTTGTAATTCCTTCTGTCATAAGCAAAATTCAGGAGAAAGAGGCAAAAAAAACTGAAAATTTTTCGGCGGTTTTGTGCTTCAATTCAAATTCCTCTTCAGAAAAAAACATTTCTTCGAGCGTAAATTGCGGTTTTTCGCCGGAATATCCGCTTTTTGTAAATCCAAAGTGGAGCGATGTTGAAGAGCCAAACCAGCAGGAAGCAAAAAAATACCTTGAAAAATTTGTCATGCTTTTGCGCTCTGACGGAAAATCCATCGGAAACGGACTTTTTTTGATTTCTGTCGTGCGTTTTCTTTCAGATAAGAATTTTAGCCAGAACCAGCCAATCGAAGGCCGGAAAAATCCCCCTCAGATAATTTACATAGACAGCGAAAGGCTTGTTCTTGCCGCCAAAAAAGAGAATATCATCGTAAATAAAGACGAAGAGTATTCTGTTGTCCTTGGCTTTCCGATTTCCAAGGGGCCGATAAAAGAGAGGACTGTCTACGCGGTTTTTACAGTTGAAAATATTTTTGAAGACGACTTGAACCAAAAATGCTGCGCCGTCTGCCGTTACAAAAATATAAAAGAAGAAGACGTCCGCTATCTGGAAGATAAAAAAAATTAAGTCGGAGCGAAAAAGGCGGAATCTACAGCAAGATGAT
>NZ_DLLH01000066.1:0-3234 GCF_002476655.1 Treponema sp. UBA7567 | reverse complement strand
CAACTCTCTGTCTCTCGCCGCCGGAAAGCTGGGAAGGAAGATGGGAAGCCCTTTCCAAAAGGCCGACGTCCGCAAGCAGCGATTTTGCCTTTTCTACAGCAACATTTTTTTTCATTCCTGCCATGTAAGCCGGCAAAAATACGTTTTCGAGAGCTGTAAAATCTTTTAAAAGATAATGGAACTGAAAAATCAGGCCGAGATAAGCTGAGCGGTATTCGGAAATGCGTTTTTCATCAAGAGAAGTAATTTCGTAAGGGCCGACCTTTACGCTTCCAGAAGTCGCTTTGTCCAGGCCGCCGACAATATTGAGAAATGTGCTTTTTCCGCTTCCGCTTTCCCCGATTATAACGACTTTAGAGCCTTCTTCTATCCGAAGGTCAAGATTTTTTAAAATCGTAAGGCTCTCGCTTTCTGTTTTATAAGTTTTTTCAAGTCCGTTTATTTCAACAGCAAAATTATTCATCTCTCATCACCTCAGAAACTGTAAGATTAAGAACTTCACGGCTTGCCTTTGCGCTTGCAAAAAGCGCCGAAAAAATGCCAAAAAGCGTAATAAAAAAGACCTCGCCTGCAAAAATTCTCGGAGGAATATTCGCATAAATCATGTACATAGGATTTTCCCTCAAAAAAATGGCGTTTTCCGGCGAAAAAAGATTGAGAAAAAACAGCTGAATGCAGTATACGATTTTAGACATAATAATAAAGATCCCGGACATTTTTACGCTCAGAAGAAGCCCGAGCACAAGTCCGGGAACCGCTCCCTTTAAGCCTGTCAAAAATCCCTGCATGATAAAAATTGCCTGAATTGTATTTTTTTGACCGCCAAATGCCATTAAAACTGAAATTTCCTCCCGCCTTTCAAAGACGCGGCGTCTCATTCCGTTGAAAATATTAACTGCAACGACAACAAAAATTATCAGGACAAGAAGAAAAATCATATTTTTTTCGATTTTTAGAGTTCCAAAGAACGAGCGGTTAAATTCTTTCCAGGATTCGCATTTTGCTCCGGCAAATTTTTCTTCAATCTGACTGGAAATTTTTGAATCAAGGCTGGTATTAAAAAGTTTAATTCCGTATAAAAGCTCAGAATCTTTTCCAAAATATTTAATTCCGTCTTCAATGTTTACGAAAGCATAAGAAGCGTTTATGTCTGCATAGCCGCAACGAAAAATCCCTTTTACGGTAAAAACCCGCTCGGAAGAAATAAGGCTTACATCGCTTCCGCCAGAAAGCGCAAAAAGCTCAACTGTATTTCCTGGGCGAACGCCAAGCCTTCTGGCGAGCTCAGAGCCAAGCACAATAGAGCCGCTTTCCGACAAGTCAAATTTTCCGCTCCACATTTTTGCCTCTTTCTTAAAACCCGTATCAATTTCCGGCAAATTTGAAGGAACTGCGCGGATAAGGGCCGCCGACTGATTTCCGTTTTTTCCGGTCATAAGAGATTGCGCTTCCATAAAAGCAGAAACTGAACGAATTTCTGGAGATTTCTGACAGTCCATCATAAAATCCACAGAAGAATTTTCATCAATGTTTTTAACACGGATATGGTAAGAGCTGATTTCCATAATTGAATCGATAAAACTCATCTGAAAGCCGTTCATGACAGAAATTACGGTGATTAAGGTCATCACACCGAAGCAAATTCCAAGAGAAGCAAGTACCGAATTGACTTTTGAGCTTCCCTTTCTGTCAACAAGGCTGAATCTTCTCGAAACAAACAATACCCACCTTAAAGAATTGAAAAAATTAGCGGCTTTATTTTTTATTTTCATTTTTTAATCTCCGCAGCGCTCTGCCGTCAAGGTAAGTTGTTTCAGAAATTTTTTCTCCGGTTATGTATTTTTCCACGACAGAAAAACCTCCGTCAAAGAAAAAAGTTTTTGTAAAATCAGTTGAATTCTCGTAAACCGTCTGAATCCGCAGTTTTCCGTCTTCGTAAAAATAAGTGTCCGGAGTCTGCTCAAAAACATATTCAAAACGTGTAATATGCTCTTTTTTTTCTGTTTTTTTGTTTTTCGAAGGAAAATATTCAGTTAAAATAATTTTTTTAATCCGGCCTTTTTCGTCATATTCCCATTTTTTATCGCTGTCTTTTACGCAAACGCTTTTTGTTTCTGGATTTTCTTCTTCAAGGTGAATTTTTGTTTCGACCTCTATTTTTCCGTCATCCCTATAGGTTTTTAAAACCCTTGTCTTTTTTGAAAAATTTTCGGCTTCGGTTTTAAGAAGCTTTCCGTCGTCAGAATAAAAATAATTTGTCTCGGAATCAGCTGAGAATTTTTCAAAGTTTTGCGGCGAACTGAAAGTTTCTTTTTTTACAAGATGAAAATTTGAATCAAAAGTGCGCCTGACCGCAGTTTTTTCATCGGCATTCAGAAGAACTGTAAATCCATCTTTTTCAAAAATGCTTGTTTTTTCGTTTCCATAAGATGCTTTTCTCAATTTTCCGTCATGAAGGCGGTTTAAAACAGCTTCAGTTTCGGCATTTTTTTTCTCGCCGCCGCTTTTTCCGTCAAGAACCGAAAGCAAATCAAAATTTTCCGAAGCGCCGTCTCCGGCTTCCTCTTCATCTTCAAATTTTTTTATTGCCTGAGAACTTATTTCGCCGGCCTTTTCTGGAAAAAAGACTTCGTAAAGATAAGAAAAAGTTGAATTTTTCCAGACCGGAAGAAGCAAAAACTGAACGGACTGCCTTGAAATCTCAAAAATTTCGCCGTCAGCCTGCTGCAAAATAACGTTTTTTGCAATTTCAAAAAGGAAAGTTCTAAATTCCTCGTTTAACTCAAGTTCGTCCTGTTTTTTT
Source organism: Treponema sp. UBA7567 (assembly GCF_002476655.1). NCBI lineage: Bacteria > Pseudomonadati > Spirochaetota > Spirochaetia > Treponematales > Treponemataceae > Treponema > Treponema sp. UBA7567. The sequence continues at coordinate 431 of NZ_DLLH01000066.1, read as the reverse complement.
TGCGCATCTTTTTTGTCAAAACCGGAATTTTCTGTCTTTTCGTTTTGCGCAGGCAAAAAATCTTGCTCAGCGGACAGAGGAAAATGAGAAAAGATCAAATAAAAGTTCAATATGACGGCAAAAAAATACTTCATTTAGCGGCCGAGAAATTCCTTGATATAAGATTTTTTTTCAAAAGGATGAATATCGGAATATTTTTCTCCTGTGCAGACAAACCAGACAGGAATATTAAGCTCTTTTCCGATTGCAAAAATCATTCCGCCTTTTGCAGTTGAATCGTATTTTGTGATTATGACAGCATCAACCCCGACAGCGTCATTGAATACTTCAGCCTGGCGAACGGCATTTTGCCCTGTGGTTCCGTCAATTACGAGAATCTTTTTGCAGCAGCCTTCGTCGGCTTTCTGGCATGCGATTCTGTCGATTTTCTG
>NZ_DLLH01000045.1:0-10815 GCF_002476655.1 Treponema sp. UBA7567 | reverse complement strand
ATAAAGACAGTTGCCGTTAATATTGCAGAGAATTTAATAGAAAGCCGGAAAACAACGGAGTTTTTCATTTTTTATTCCACTTTGAGCATTTTATAGCCAATTCCGCGTATTGTTTTTATGTATTCTGTGCCGACTGCCTGGTCAATTTTTGAGCGGAGGTAGCCTACATAAACATCGACTGTATTTTCGTCAATAAAATGACCTTCTCCCCAAACCGAATCAAGAATTTGAGAGCGGGACAGGACTTTTTCCTGATTTTCCATAAAAAATTTGAGCATTAAATATTCGGTTTTTGAAAGATTTAAGTCTGTGTCCGAAAGAGTTACTTTCATGCTGTCAGGTACGAGAACTAACTTTCCGTTTTTTAGCTGGGAATTTTTTGAATTTGTTGTAATTGAACGGCGTAAAACCGCATTCATTCTTGCAAGAAGCTCTTCAATTTCAAAAGGCTTTGCAATGTAGTCGTCGGCTCCTGCGTTTAGACCGTTTACTTTGTCGTAAGTTTCTCCGCGCGCAGTAAGAATTATGACTGGAATGTTTGAATTTTTTCTGATTCGTCTTAAAACTTCAAGTCCGCTCAATTGAGGAATCATTATATCCAAAAGAATAAGATCTGGTTTTTCTTTTTCAAAAAATTCGAGAGCTGTACGTCCGTCAAATGCTGTGCAGGTAGTGTAACCTTCGTGTTTTAGTTCTGCATTTACAAAGTCAGAAATTCCTGCATCATCTTCTACGATCAAAATTTTTTCCATAACTAAAGAACAACCTTTTTTTTAGAAAACAGTTACAGTTTTTCTTTTGAATGTGCAATCCTTTTATCTCTGTACATATGCTTGTCTGCAATTTTTACGACTTCTTCATAATCGCTGCTATCCTGAGGACATCTTGCAAAACCTACGCTTGCTGTAACCTGCATTCTTGCTGTTTCTAGAACAGTTTCTCGCTTTATAGATTCTTTTAGGCGCTCTATAACCGTTTTTACAAAGTTTTCATCATGTTCGCCTGGTAAAATAATCGCAAATTCATCACCGCCGAGCCTGAACGCAAGGTCGCCTTTTCGAATGCTGTTTGAAATTTTTCGTGCAACGATTGTAAGAATTTTGTCTCCCGTGTCGTGTCCTAAATTGTCGTTTATCATTTTAAAATTGTTTAAGTCAAGATAGATAAGCGTATATGGCAATGCCAATTTTCGATATTGCTTTAGAAGTAAAGAAAATTTACGAGCATTGTAGAGATCTGTGAGAGAATCCGTAAATGTCAGTTTTTCAAGATTTTCGTTCCTGTCCTTTGTTGTGACCAAAAATCCAATCAAAATCGAAATGATTACACTGACAAAAAAAAGTATTACGCTGCTTATAAAGAGTTTTGAAGGTGAGTACCAGCCGTCTTTCGGAACCACATAAAGTACCCAGGAAGATTCTTTTACGTTGAATCTTGTTATTACAGGATTGATTAACTCTTTGCTTGTGTTTGAAGAAAGCAAAACTTCGTTGTCAATATAAGGGTCAAATTTGTAGAGTTTGTAGCTGCATGGCGGATTTGAAAAGTTTAAGTAATTCAACGTGTCCTGATCAAACATGTCTTTTATTTTTATATAAGCTGTACAAAAACCCCAGAATTCTCCCTGAATTTTTTTTGTTCTCAGAAAAATTGGATCTTGAAGAACGAGAATAGGTTCATTTTTGTCGAAAAAGTAAGGTCCTGTCAAATAGGATTTTCGGTTAATCTCTGCAAAAGAGGAAAATTTTTTTGTGTACGGAGAATTGTATAAATCAGTTATAATTTTGTCTTTTGGCATTTGCGGAAAAAACTGGCTTGGTTTTCCTTTTGGCGCCAGTTGAATGCACATTATTGAAGGAGTTTGAGGAATAAAGGCTGGAATTATATTTTCAAAACCGCTTACGTCGCCGTTGGTTGCCATTATCATTCCTTCGATATTTTCGTTTATTGGGAGAGCCTTGTCCAATGAAAAAGTGAATAATGTTGCGGCGGTTTTGCTTATTAGTTCACATTGCTGGCGCAGGTGAGTGATTTTTGTGTTATGTGCGTATGAGACTATAAAAAATGCAGAAACAACTAAGAGAGTAAATGTTACTTTTACTGGGAAAATTATTTTTCCTTCCTTAATTAGAAACATACTATGTTATTTTAAAACGAAAACGTTGTTTTTTCCATTGTTTTTTACTAAAATTATTGTTTTTTTGCCTTGCAAGGCTTTGTTTAAAAGTTATAATAAATAATTATGAATATTATAAGCATCGTTATGGCTATGCAGGGTGCCGTTGCACAAGGCGTTTTATGGGGTGTTATGACTTTGGGTGTTTACCTTACTTTTAGGGTTTTAAACATTGCAGATATGACATGCGACGGAACTTTTGCTCTTGGCGGTTCAGTATGTGCCGTTATGGTAATGAATAATTTTAATCCGTATTTTGCACTTTTTGCTGCATTTTTACTTGGACTTTTAGCTGGCGGCGTAACTGGTTTTCTTCACACAAAGTTGAAAATTCAGGAGCTTCTTGCAGGAATTCTCTCGATGACAGCTTTGTATTCTGTTAATATCAGAATTATGGGACGTTCAAATACACCTTTGCTTGGTGCAGAAACTGTAATGAGCCGTATTCAAAGTTTTTTTAATGGAATGACACCAAATATGGCTTCTCTTCTTTCTGGACTTTTGTTTTGCGCAGTATTGATTCTTGTCCTTTACTGGTTCTGTGGAACGGAAATCGGTTCTGCTCTTCGTGCTACTGGAAATAACGGCAACATGGTTCGTGCTATGGGCGTTGATACCGACAAAATGAAGATTTTGGGACTTATGCTTTCTAACGGACTTATTGCCTTGAGCGGCGGTCTTGTTGCTCAGTCTCAGGGATACGGTGATGTTGGAATGGGAACAGGAACTTTGGTTATCGGTCTTGCTTCTATTGTCCTTGGAGAAGCTATTTTTGGCTGGTTTTCGAAAAAATTGCCGTTCTGGTTTACTCTTATCTCTGTAATTTTGGGGTCGATTGTTTACAGAATTGTAATTGCGGTAGTTCTTCAGCTTGGATTAAAATCAAGCGATTTAAAGCTTTTGACTTCCATCATCATCACGATTGCTCTTGCGATTCCAATCATAAAGCAGCAGAGCCTAAAATTTTCTGGAAGATTACATAACAGGCAGGGAGCATAAAATGCTTAAAATTACAAATGTAACAAAAACTTTTAACCCGGGCACAATTACAGAAAAAAAAGCTCTTTTGGGAATAGACCTTACGCTCGAAGACGGTGATTTTGTGACTGTAATTGGTGGAAATGGAGCGGGAAAGTCAACTCTCTTAAACCTGATTGCCGGAGTTCATTCTTGCGATACTGGAAAAATCGAACTGAATGGAATTGATATGACAAATATGCCTGAATACCGCCGCGCAAAATATCTGGGGCGTGTTTTTCAGGATCCGATGCTTGGTACTGCCGCAAATATGGAAATTGAAGAAAACCTTGCAATGGCTTTTAGACGCGGAAAAACACGTTCTCTTGCATGGGGAATAAAAAATTCTGAACGCAATCTTTATTACGAAAAACTTAAGCTTTTGGAACTTGGCCTTGAAAACCGTATGCACAGCAAGGTTGGTCTTCTTTCTGGCGGCCAAAGACAGGCTCTTACTCTCTTGATGTCAACTTTGCAAAAGCCTGATTTGCTGCTTTTGGACGAACATACCGCTGCTCTTGATCCAAAAACTGCCTCTCGTGTACTTGAATTGACTAAAAAATTTATCGAAGAAGATCATTTGACTGCGTTTATGGTTACACACAACATGATGCATGCGATTGAATATGGAAACCGCCTCATTATGATGATGAACGGAAAAATTGTTTACGATGTTCGTGGTGAAGAAAAAAAGAGTCTTAAGGTTGACGATTTGCTTGCAAAATTTGGTGCTGCCGGAGAAATGAACGACAGGATGATGCTTGAAAGCAAAGCCCTATAAAATTTAATTTGGACAAAATTGAGGTCAATTTTTGGCTGTCAATTCTGTCCGTTTTTTTTTGTTATTTTACATAAGTGTCGAGCCATTCAATTGAAAGAGCCTGCCACTTTTTTGCCGTTCCTGATGCTCCCATAATTCCAAAACCATGTCCGCTCGCCGGAAATACGTGAAGTTCTGTGCGGACTCCTGCTTTGCGAAGAGCGGTCCAGTAAGGAATGATGTTTGATTCTGGATTTACTGATTTATCATTGACGGCACAGCAAAGCCATGCGATAGGATTGTCCTTGCTGACGTTTTTTTCGCAGGAAGCTGCGTCTTTTTGAGCTTGAGCTGCTGATTCCCCAAGCAGATTTTTTTGACTTCCAGCGTGGGTAAGACCGTCCTGCATTGTAATTACAGGATACATAAGCATTTGAAATGCCGGTTTTGCATTTGTCCATGAACCGTCTGCCTGTTTGTCTGCCTTGTCCTGCATTTTGTAAACTTCATCGTTGTAGCGCTCTGCAAGAGTTCCTGCAACGTGTCCGCCTGCCGAAGAGCCCATTACTCCGATTTTGTCCGGATTTATGCCGAATTCTTGGGCACGGGAGCGGATTACACGCATTGCTCTTTGCGCGTCGGCAAGTGAGACTGTAGAACTGTCTTTGTGCGGATCGTTTGGCGTGCGGTAAACAAGAACAAAACAAGTGTATCCGGCATCGTTGTATGCTTTTACATACTGAACGCCTTCTTTGTCGTAAACTACGCGCTGGTACGAGCCTCCCGGAATAATTAAAATCCCTGTTTTTTTATTCTGCGATTCTTTTGACGGCTTGTAGACTTCGAAGTAAGGCTGGGTTACGCCGGAAATTATTCTGTCATGAGTGTTTCCGCCTCCGCGCTCTTCGACAGTCTGTGCGATTTTTAGTTTTTCTGAGCCTGGACCTGTTTTTTTTGGCCAAAGCCAGACTTTTTCCTGGGCAAAAATTGAACTGCAAAGAAGAATTGCAGTTACAGCAGCAAGTGTTTTTTTCATTTGTTCCTCCAAGACAAGTATTGTGCTATATTTATAATATAGGATTGTAGCCCCGATTGGAATGGCGCCGCAGGCGTTCGGCTTTGCCGAATGAGCGTGAGCGCAACCATGAAAAGCGGGTTTGACCGAAATTTATGCTCCAAACTTGCATAAATTTATCTTTTAAATTTGGGTGGATTTTTATGACGGAAAATATTCAGGATGCGATTTCGGCTTTTTCGGACAAATTAAAGAGAATTTCGGGCTTTTCGGATGCCGTGCTAAAAAAAGATATTTCGGAAGATGAGATTCTTGAAGAAAAAATCCGGCACAGTGCGCAGGCGTTGCGGTCGAGCGTTGTAAACACTTATAGAATTTATAAATCGCCTTTTGCTGCCCTCGGTAAAAATTCGGGCAGGGCTGCTTCGATTGAAGAGGACGAGGAGGCGCTTTTTGAAGCTTATTCGCTTTTTTCCGGCGCAATGGAACTCAATAAAAAAAATGAAGGAAAAAACGCCGCGACTTATATTTCGAGAGTTGAAATTGCTTCGCCTTTAGCTAAGAAAGCCTGTTATACGGTTGGCGGACAGTTTATCTGGCTTTTTTTGTGGTTGTATTTTGAGAAAAATCGCCGTGATTATTTTCCTTATTTTTGTGAACGGGAAAAAAGCTGGGAATTGTGTTTTAAAAAGTCTGCTAATTTTTTGTTTGAAGGGCGCGAAAAAGAAGTGTTTGAGATTGTAAAACGCGAATTTTATTCATAATATTGCTGTTATGACAAAGGATTTGACGGTTGGAAGGCCGCTAAAAGTTATTTTTGATTTTGCGGTTCCTGTTTTTTTGGGATATTTGTTTCAGCAGTTTTATAACCTTGTAGATACGATTATTGTCGGTCAGTTTTTGGGAGTTTCGGCTTTAGCTTCTGTTGGTTCTACAGGGTCGCTCAATTTTATGATTATTGGTTTTTGCATGGGACTTTGCTCTGGGTTCGCAATTCCTGTTGCTCAAAAGTTTGGTGCAAAAGATTTTTGCGGAATGAGGCAGTTTGTCTTTAATTCTGCTGTTTTGGGCGGAATTTTTTCAATTGTTCTGACTGCGGTTACTGTGATTTTTTGCAAGCCGCTTCTCGTACTTTTAAAAACTCCTGCCGACGTTGTTGATGGCGCTTATGATTATTTTGTGGTTATTCTGGCTGGAATTCCTGTCGTAATTCTCTATGATCTTCTTTCTGGAATAATACGTGCTGTTGGCGACAGCAAGACACCTCTATATTTTTTGATTTTTTCTGCAGTTTTAAATATTATTCTTGATTTGATTTTTATTGCTTGTTTTGGCTGGGGAATTCCCGGCGCTGCCTATGCGACTGTTATAAGCCAGGGAATTGCCGGAATAATCTGTTTTTTTTATATGCACAGAAAATTTGAAATTTTAAGGTTGAATAAGGAAGACAGGATTTTTAGTTCAAGGAGGAGTCTTAGCCTTCTTGGAACTGGTGTTCCGATGGGGCTTCAATATTCAATTACAGCAATCGGCTCTGTAATTTTGCAGGCTGCGGTCAACGTTCTTGGATCAGTTTATGTTGCTTCGATTGCAACTGGAGCTAAAATAAATATTTTTTTTGCGACGCCTTTTGATGCTTTAGGAACAACAATGGCGACTTATGGCGGACAGAATGTCGGCGCAGGAAAAACTGAACGTTTGAACAGCGGGCTTTTTAGCGCCTGCATTATCGGTTTTATTTATTCTGCCTTTGCATTTGTCGTGATGTTTTTTGGAAGCGAAGCGTTGACCAATCTTTTTATGAACAAAAATGAAGCGCCTGAAGTTGTGGAGCTTGTCTGTAAAAATGTGCGCATGTTTTTGCTTGTAAACAGCGCCTGTTATGTTCTTTTGGTTCTTGTGAATGTCGTAAGGTTTATGATTCAGGGAATGGGATTTTCAACGGTTGCTGTATTTGCCGGAGCATTTGAACTTGTTGGACGAGGTGTAATCGGAGTTATTTTTATTCCGATGTTTGGATTTGCCGCTGCTTGTGCTGCGAGTCCGTTGGCTTGGCTTTTGGCGGACAGCTTTTTGATTCCTGTTTTTTTCTGGTGCTGCAAAAAATTAAAGAAAAAGTAGATTTTTTTTACCATAGTTGCCCAGAAGTTCTTATTTTCAGTATAATGAAAAGATAAAATTGTTTTTTTATAGCCTGAATGCTGGATTTTAAATTTGGAATTTAGGGAATTATAAAATTCATTTATTGAATTTAAGAGGAATGACATGGAAAATATTAAAGAAGTTCGTGTTCGCTACGCTCCGTCTCCGACTGGAATGCAGCATATTGGCGGTGTAAGGACTGCGCTGTTCAATTATCTTTTTGCGCGCTCAAAGGGCGGAAAATTTATTTTGCGTCTTGAAGACACCGACCGCACACGTTACGACGAAAAATACGTAAAAAATCTTTATGATACTCTTGCCTGGCTTGGAATTGACTGGGACGAAGGCGGCGACAAGGGCGGTGAATACGGTCCTTACGTTCAGAGCGAGCGTTTCGAGCTTTACAAAAAATACGCGAACGAGCTTATTGAAAAAGGCGAGGCTTATTATTGTTTCTGCGATGCTGAACGCCTTGAAAGAATCCGCAAAATTCAGACAGAAAATAAAATGGCACCTGGCTATGACAGAAACTGCCGGCATTTGACAGAAGAAGAAGTAAAAGAAAAGCTTGCTTCTGGAGTTCCTCACGTAATTCGCTTAAAGGTTCCGATGGAAGGCGAGACAAAATTCCACGACCATATTTTGGGCGACATTGTATGGAAGAACGAGGATATTTCTCCTGACCCGATTCTCTTGAAGTCAGACGGATTTCCGACTTACCACCTTGCGAATATTGTTGACGATCATCTTATGAAGATTTCGCACGTTATGCGCGCTCAGGAATGGATTCCTTCAACTCCGCTCCACGTTCAGATGTACAAGGCTTTTGGCTGGGAGCATCCTGAATTCTGCCATCTTCCAATGGTAAACGGTTCTGACGGAAAAAAACTTTCAAAACGCCACGGTTCAACTTCTCTTAATGAGTTCCGCGCGCGCGGCTATCTTCCGCAGGCAATTATAAACTACGTTGCGCTTTTGGGATGTTCTTATGAAGAAGGAAAAGAGTTTTACACTCTCAAAGAACTTGCAGAAAAATTCAGCCTTGAACACTTGAATAAAGCTCCTGCTGTTTTTGATTACAAAAAACTCGAATTTTACAATGCAAACTATATTCGTCAGCTTTCGACAGAAGAACTTTACAAATGGACTTTGCCGTTTATTACTGGAACAGGAGACGCGACTCTCGAAATCAATCCGGAAAATCCGCAGCCAAAACCAAATGTTGGTCCTCAATTCTCTGGAGTTGCGCTTGGAGAGGACGGAGAGCCTTATTGTGTTGACAAGTCGATGAATATGACGAGCGAAGACGTAAAAGAAACCTTGATGGGACTTATGCCGCTTATTCAGGAAAGATTGAAGTTCTTGACCGAAGCTGCGGAAATGGTTCGTTTTATGTTTACAGAACCTGCAGTTCCTTCTGCAGACCAGATTATTCCAAAAAGAATCGATGCCGCAAAAACTAAGGAAGTTTTGGAGGTTGCAAAAGAATTTGTTGCAGCAGTTTTTGAAACTGACCACGAAGGCGCAGAAAATTTTGCAAAGGCAAAGGCAGAAGAACTTGGAATTAAACTTGGCGACTTTATGATGCCGATTCGTATGGCAGTTACTGGAAGCCGTGTTTCTCCGCCTCTTATTGGTTCAATCCACGTCCTTGGAAAAGAGCGCAGCCTTAAGAGAATAGAAAGAACTATTGCAACACTGTAGTTTTTGAAAAATATTCTAAAACAATAAAAAATGGCCATTAAATCTGAATGAATAACAGACAAATGACCATTTTTTTGGAAGAAAAAGAGTTTGAAAGAGGAAAAGAAACCTTTAAAAAAGGTGTCTTTTCCTCTTTTTTATTTTTTCATCTTTTACTTTTCAAAAAATTCTGTTGTTGAATATGCTTCCTTCAAGATTTTCTGCATATCAGAAACCATCGGAACGCGCGGGTTTGCAGGTGAGCACTGGTCTTCGTATGCAAGGTAAGAAAGTTTTTCAACAGCGTCCATCCAAGCCTGCTCGTCGATTCCCTGGCTCTTGAAGTTCATCTGGATTCCGACCTTCATTCCAAGCTCGCCGCACGCTTTCGCATAAGACTCAACGCCTTCCGCAGTTGTCTTTGCAGGAAGACCGAGAATTCTTGCCAGCTCAGCATAGCGTTCTGCGGCCTTGTAATAGTTGTACTTCGGCCAAGTTGAAAGCTTTTCTGGCTGCGCGCCGTTGTAGCGGATTGTGAACGGAAGAAGAATCGCGTTTGCGCGTCCGTGCGGAACGTGGAATTCGCCTCCGACCTTGTGAGCCATTGAGTGGTTCATTCCGAGGAATGCGTTTGCAAAAGCCATTCCGGCAAGACATGAAGCGTTGTGCATTTTCTCTTTCGCCTCAACATCGGAAGCGCCGTTCTTGTAAGAACGCTCAAGATACTTGAAGACCATCTTGATTGCCTGAATGCAAAGTCCGTCTGTAAAGTCGCTTGCAAGAGTTGAAACAAACGCTTCTGTCGCGTGCGTCAAAACGTCCATTCCGGTGTCCGCAACGATTTTTGGAGGAAGCCCGTATGTGAAAGTCGGGTCGATAATCGCAACGTTCGGAGTCAAAGAATAGTCTGTAAGAGGATATTTCTTGTGCTCTTCCTTGTCTGTGATTACTGCGAACGGAGTCACTTCAGAGCCGGTTCCAGATGTTGTAGGAACGCAGACGAGCAACGCTTTTTTTCCAAGTGCAGGATAGCGGAACGCGCGTTTTCGAATATCCATAAACTTCTGCTTGAGGTCGTTGAAGTCTACATCAGGATTCTCGTAGAAAAGCCACATTCCCTTTGCGCAGTCCATTGAAGAGCCGCCGCCAAGCGCGATGATTGTGTCAGGCTCGAACGAGCGCATAAGCTCAACGCCTTTTCTGACAGTCTGAATAGAAGGATCCGGCTCGACATCGCAGAAAAGCTGGTACTGAATTTCGTTTCGGTTGAGCTTGAGCTGGTCAGTGATTTTGTCAACGTAGCCGAGCTGAACCATAGAGCGGTCAGTTACGATAATCGCCTTGTGAATCTCCTTCATCTGGTGGAGATATTCGATTGAGTCGCGCTCAAAGTAGATTTTTGAAGGAATCTTAAACCACTGCATATTGTTTCTTCTCCGTCCAAGTTTCTTGATGTTCAAAAGGTTCACCGCGCTGATGTTGTCGTCAGTCGAGTTGTGTCCGTAAGAACCGCAGCCCAAGGTCAAAGAAGGAATGAACGAGTTGTAGACGTTTCCGATTCCGCCGAATGTTGAAGGCGAATTCCAGATGATTCTGATTGCAGGAACAACGTCGCCGAAATGCTCGGCAATTTTTTTGTCTGTTGTGTGGATTGCGGCCGAATGTCCGAGTCCGTTGAATCTTACAGAGCTTTCAGCCTTTTTGATTCCGTCCTCAGTTGAATTTGATTTTACAACTGCGAGAACAGGGGAAAGCTTTTCACGTGTGAGGCACTCAGGAACACCGATTTCCTTGCATTCCGCCAAAATAATGCTTGTCTCGGCAGGAATTTCAAATCCGGCATTTTTTGCAAGAACGACTGGATTCATTCCAACGATGTCAGGGTTCAATTTTGCAACGCTCGGGTCTCCGTCAACTCCGAACATATACTTCTCAAGATTTTTCTTCTCGTCCGCAGAGCAGAGATAAGCCTTGTATTCCTTGAACATTTTCAGCGCGTCAGAATAAATCTCTTTGTCGATA
>NZ_DLLH01000047.1:0-5506 GCF_002476655.1 Treponema sp. UBA7567 | reverse complement strand
ACTCCGGCCGACCGTCTTGTTACAGTTGCCGCAAGCAAACGCGCAGAAAAATCCGGACTTCCAGCGGCCGCAATCGAACTGAACGACGGCACAATAATCACTTCAGAAACATCAGATTTGCTTGGAACTTGCGCGGCCCTCATATTAAACGCAATCAAGCATCTTGCGGGAATTGACCACATCGTAAAACTTATTCCTGCCGCAATGATTGCGCCTATTCAGAATATGAAGGTGAACTATTTGCAGGGAAACAATCCGCGCCTTCATACAGATGAAGTTTTGGTAGCTCTTTCTATGCTCAGTCCAAACAACGAAAACTGCAAAAAGGCTCTTGAGCAGCTTCCTGCTTTAAAAGGCTGTCAGGTTCATACGAGCGTAATGCTTAGCGAAGTAGACCGCAAGATTTTTAAAAAACTCGGCGTCGATTTAACAAGCGATCCTGTAAAAAAACGCTAGGATTCCTGTCTTAGGCGGTAAATGCACGGACCGATGCGGAAAAGTTCTATGACCGATGTTGAAAATCTTGAAAAACTTATAAAAGACATTTTTAATGTTGAAAAAATTGTAAAAAACAAGAAGAACACAAACAAGTGCATTTCGCCGCTAAACAGTGAGCCAAAAAATCTTTTTGCCGAAAACTTTATAAAGCGGCTCAAACGCCTTCAAAAAAAGTATTCTGCGGACAGACAGGCAATTGTTCAGATTACAGAAAAAGTAAAGAACATAGCGGAAGCAAGAAACTCCAGATGGGCAGGACCTTATTCTGAGCTTGTTGCCTTGGATTTTTATTCGCAGTTTTCGGAATTTTTTAATCTCAGCTATATAAATATTCTTCCTGTCGAAAAGCACAAAAGCGCGATCCCCTCAAAAATCGGGCACACTCAGACAATAGACATTGATTTGTGCCTGCATTTTAGGCACTACGACATTTTTACGGACGTAAAGTCATTCAACTGCATTCATCAAAACATTCTCGAAGAAATATTTGAACGTGTTGAAGAATATTCAATGCTTTCGTTAAAAAAATCTGTAATGATTGGAGCAGATAACCGCTCGGAAATCGATTATTCAGAAGTAAAGAAAAACCTTGGGTTTGAAAAAGGACGGATTTTTCGGGCTTTAGTACAGGCTGTTTCGGAAAATAAACGGGTTTTAAAATATACTTCCCGTTCTGGAATAGATTTTACATTCAGAATTCAGTACACCGATATTTTGACAACAGTTGCAGAATATTCACCGTTTGCCATGGCGGAAGCTTACAAGTTTAAGTTTTTGGATTACGGCTCAAAACTTTTGGACAACGAATATTCGGTCATTACAATCGTAAAAAATCCGTGGTTTAACAGCGAGACAGTTGATTTTGGCGACTTTAACAATCTTTTTTACCGCTCGCTTGCGCGCCGTACGTTTATCGAGCTGAACCGAATTGACGAAAAAGCCTCTGAACATTCCGGGGCATACTGCTCAACGCAGCTTACGGTAAAAGAAGTTGCTCAAAACCTCGCAGGAATTATATTTATTGACGATAACAGCGCGACCGAAAAAATGCAAAAATCGCTATATAGCGCCTATTTTTATATGAACCCGAACTATAAAAACAAAACGCCTCTTACGATTCGCAAAATGGAAAAATACTTTAGAAACTCCCGCGAAATTCAAATTCAAGATTTTGACGACTTTAAGTGGGACAACTATTAGCCAAACTTCGGCATTCAGACTATTAGCAGGAAAACGCCTGTTTACATAAATTTGACTGCACTTTTCACAAGAACGCAAATTCATTAAAATATCAACGATTCTTCTATATAGCCCCAACTTCGAGTTTTGATAAGAACAGTAATTTAAGTGTCATNNAAAAAAGTGCAATAGATTATCGGGTCAAGCCCAATAATGACATTAAATCATAAAACTCGAAATTCAGGCTATATAAAAAGTTTTGTTTAGCAAGAGGTAATATATGTTAAAATTACAGGGCGCATTTACAGCCATGATTACACCGATGAAGTCTGACTGTTCTGTTGATTATGAAGGCTTTAGAAAAACTGTAAAATTCCAGCTTGAGCAGGGCATTGACGGTCTTGTTCCTCTTGGAACTACAGCAGAAACTCCGACTCTCGACGAACGTCCGGGACAGGAAGAAGACCAGCTTATTTCTATTGTAATGGAAGAAATTAAAGCGTTTGAAAACGCAACTGGAAAACATGTTCCTGTAATTTTAGGAGCAGGCAGCAACAACACAAAAGATGCAGTTATTTACTGCGAACGAGCAAAAAAAGCAGGCGCAGACGCCGCGCTTGTTGTTACCCCATATTACAACAAACCTTCAAAAGAAGGCATTTACCAGCACTTTGCGGCTGTAAGCAAAGTTGGAATTCCAATCATAGTATATAACATTGCCGGAAGAACTGGCGTAAATATTACAACAGATACACTTGCACGCATTGCGGAGCTTCCGAATATTGCCGGCGTAAAAGAGGCAAGCGGCAATATCAACCAGATGATGGAAGTAATTGCCACAATCAAATCAAAAAAGCCGGACTTTGCAGTTTTGAGCGGAGACGATGCGCTTACACTTCCTTTAATTTCTGTCGGCGGCGACGGCATAATATCAGTAGTTTCTAACCTTGCGCCTGCCGCAGTCGTAGAAATGGCGCATAAGGCTCTTGAAGGTGATTTTGACGCCGCGCGCAAGGCTCATTATAAATTGCTTCCGTTCTTTAAAGCTGCCTTTGTTGACGGAAACCCTACATCGATCAAATACGCAATGAGCGTAAAAGGCATGCCGTCCGGTCCATGCAGGCTTCCTCTTGCGGAAGTAAACGATGGCGCAAAAAAAGTGATAGAAGACGCTCTGAAAGAGTGCGGCCTGTAATCAAAATCACGAAAACGCAAAGACAGGCTTGCAGTAAACGGCTGTCTTTTTATGGGAGATAATAATATGGAAAGAATAAATGTTGGTGTTTTGGGCGCGACTGGAATGGTCGGCCAGAGATACATCAAATTGCTGGAAAACCATCCGTGGTTTAAGGTAACCTATGTTGCGGCAAGCCCGCGCTCGGCTGGAAAACTTTATCCTGAAGCTGTAAAAAACCGCTGGCTTATTGGAGCTGATATTCCTGATGATGTAAAAAATCTTACTGTTCAGGACGCAAATGAGCCTAAGCTTGCGCTCGGAAAGTGCCGCTTTGTCTTTTCCGCGCTCGAAATGGGCAAGGACGAAATCAAGGCTTTGGAAGCGGCTTATGCGGCAGAAGGAATTCCGGTTGTTTCCAATGCGAGCGCGAACCGCTGGACAGAAGATGTTCCTATGCTGATTCCTGAAATCAACTATTCTCACCTTGATGTGATTGCCGAACAAAAAAAGCACCACGGCTGGGACAAAGGATTCATCGCTGTAAAGCCTAACTGCTCTTTGCAGACATATATGATTCCGATTTTCGCTCTTATCAAGGCCGGCTACCCTGTAAAGAGAATGACTGTAACAACTTTGCAGGCTGTTTCCGGGGCTGGCTATCCGGGAGTTTCTTCGTTCGATATGATTGACAATATCGTGCCTTTTATTGGAGGCGAAGAAGAAAAGACCGAGAAAGAATGTCTTAAAATTTTGGGAACTGTGAAAGGCGGAAAGATTGAAAATGCTTCTGAGCCTGTTGTGTCTGCGACATGCACACGTGTTCCTGTAATCGACGGACACACTGCAAGTGTAAACCTCGAATTTGACCTTCCAGAAGACAAAAAGCCTTCTATTGAACAAATCTTAAAAGTCTGGGAAGAATTTGCTTCTCTTCCTCAGGAGCTGAGTCTTCCTTCTGCGCCTGAGCATCCGATTGTATACCGCGAAGAAGAAAACCGCCCTCAGCCGCGCCGCGACCGCGACACAGAAAAGGGAATGGCCTGTGTAATCGGAAGGCTTCGCAAATGCGGCGTTTTTGACGTTAAGTTTGTAGCCCTCAGCCACAATACAAAGCGCGGCGCCGCTCTCGGCGGCATCTTGAATGCAGAGCTCTTAAAGGCAAAGGGCTTTTTTGACTGATCAAAAATAACAAAACGAAACAGGGGCTTTCTGCGTTTTGCGGATAAGCCTCTTTTTTTGGAGAAAAATATTATGGAAAAAACATTTCCGCTTAATAGCGAAGAACTAAAAAAACTTACACAAACATATCCGACGCCATTCTATCTTTACGATGAAAAAGCGATCCGCGAAAATATGCGCAAATTTACAAAGGCATTTTCGATTTTTCCGAAATTCCGCGAGCACTTTGCCGTAAAAGCCTGCCCTAATCCTTACATTTTAAAGATTCTTGCGGAAGAGGGGTGCGGAGGCGACTGTTCCAGCCTGCCGGAACTTATGCTCTGTGAGATTGCAGGAATCAAAAAAGACAAGGTAATCTTTACCTCGAACGAGACTCCAGCTTCTGAGTTTAAGTATGCGTTTGCAAACGGAAACATAATCAATCTTGACGACTTTACCCATATCAGTTTTTTGGAAAAAACTCTTGGAAAACTCCCAGAAACACTTTGCTTCCGGTACAATCCAGGCTCTGCAAAACACGGATGCAATTCAATAATCGGAAAACCGGAAGAAGCAAAATACGGACTTACACGCGAGCAGATGATCGAGGCATACAAGGTTGCAAAAGAAAAGGGCGTAAAGCATTTTGGACTTCATACTATGGTGGCTTCGAACGAGCTGAACCCGGATTTTTTTGTTGATACAGCAAAGCTTGTATTTGAGCTTGCAGTGGAAGTAAAGCAAAAATGCGGTGTAAACATTGAGTTTGTGGATTTAGGCGGAGGACTTGGAATCCCTTACAAGCCGGAGCAAAAGGCCGTAGACTACGATGAAGTGGCAAAAGGAATCCGCGCCGAATATGACAGAATTATTGTGCCTGCAGGACTTGACCCTCTCGGAATTTACTGGGAATGCGGACGCCCTATTACAGGACCTTACGGCTGGCTTGTTGCAAAGGCAATTCACGAAAAGCACATCTACAGGGAATACATAGGCCTTGATTCTTGCATGGCAGACCTGATGAGACCAGGCATGTACGGCTCTTACCACGAAGTTACTGTAAGCGGAAAAGAAAACGCGCCAAAAGACCATGTATACGATGTAGTAGGCTCTCTCTGCGAAAACTGCGACAAGTTTGCAGTTCAGAGGAAGCTTCCAAAAATCGATATAGGCGACCTTGTAATAATCCACGATGCAGGAGCGCACGGCCGCGCAATGGGCTTTAATTACAATGGAAAATTAAGATGCGGCGAGCTTCTTTTGCGCGCAGATGGCACTGTAAAAGAAATCCGCCGCCGTGAGACAATCAACGACCTTTTTGCAACACTTGACCTAGAAGGCGTTGAAAACTTTAAATAACCAGAATGTCGAGTTTTGATAAGAGCAGTAATTTAAGTGTCATTCCCATGCTGCGTCACGGGAATCTGTTGGAAAATTTCAATAGATTATCGGGTCAAGCCCGATAATGACAAGATGGCAAGCCCGATAATGACA
>NZ_DLLH01000030.1:0-3934 GCF_002476655.1 Treponema sp. UBA7567 | reverse complement strand
AGAAAAACCGTTGTCGATACAGTCTTTTGCTACTTCAAAGCTAGGACCGTGGTCAAGGTGAAGGACGATCGGAATATCGCAGCCAAGCTCATGAGCATATTCAACTGCGCCGCGAGCTAAATTTCTGAGGATGAATTTGTCTGCATACTGGCGGGCGCCTTTTGAAACCTGAAGAATTACAGGAGATTTTGTTTCTACACAGGCCTGGATAATTGCCTGCATCTGTTCCATGTTATTGAAGTTATAGGCAGGGATTGCATATTCGCCTTTTATTGCCTTCGCGAAAATATCGCGGGTGTTTACGAGTCCTAAATCTTTGTAATTTACCATAAAATTCTACGCCTCCATTGGTGTTGTTCTCTTGCTGTTATTATGCAGCGTCAGAAACGAAAAATCAAGTTAAGAAGAAAATGTGCAGATTCGTGTAAAGTTTTTGGTTTTTAGAAAATAATGATGCTAAAAGAGTTTGACAAAGGACAAAGAGAAAAATATAATTTGGAATGTTATATAATTATTTTAGAAAATAATGCCGATAATTAAATTGCCGTATTATCAAGTAATACGCATGAAGGAGTTTTTAGATGAAAAAAAGCGTTGTTGCTTTAACTAGTCTTGCTCTTCTTTTTGGATTCTGTGCTCCGGTATTTGCACAGCCAAGCAGCAGGGCGGTTGAAACTTTTATTGTTGATGATTTTGACAATAAAGGTGAAAAAAATGCATACCAGAATATGGCTGGTACTGAGTTGTGGACTTGGGGTGTTCAGGCAAGCCGTTTCATTGAGGAAGGTTTTCCGAAAAAAGATTTTGTGCCTGGACAGCCAAATTCTCTTAAAGTTTTAAATAGAGATAAAAATGCCGAGCCTAAAGTTCTCGGTGTAAAGACTAAATTTGCACGCAAGGGAGAAAACTGGTTTGAAGTTTACCCTGAGGTTGACGGAAAACCTTATGAAATTCCTTTTGTTGGAACTTGCACACAGATAGATTTCTGGGTTTGGGGCGCAAACTATCTTTATTACATCGACATTCTTGTTCGTGACTCTGATGGCCGCGTTCATACTCTTCCTGCCGGAAATCTTGCATTTAACGGCTGGAAAAATGTTATTGTAACAGTTCCTACTTCTATCCGTCAGCACTCAAGGCTTCGTAGCGGTCCTGATACAATGATGTTTGTTGGTTTTAGAGTACGTACTGATCCAGATGAATTTGTAGATGATTTTAATATCTTCTTCGATCAGCTTAAATATACGACAAATACTTTGAGCAATATTTTTGATGGATATGAGCTTAAAGATATTGATTTTGGTGATTCGTCATCAAGCTCAAGCAGTGAGGATGCAAAATAATGAAAAAGTTAATTTCTGTAATTTTTACATTGGCGGCGGCAAGTATTGCTTTTGCACAGAGTTCTAGCCTTTCAGATCCTGATCCAACAATTATCGGCGCAGATTCTGCAAAACAGGCTCTCCGTGAAATTTCTGTAGATAAATTTGAAGTTGAAGGCTCTTGGAATGCTTCGATTTCTCCAGATTTTGGCGTGATTTCTAGCCGGCTTTTTGACGGTTCGCCAGCAATGAAAGAACCTGTAAAAGGTGATGAGAATGCAGAAGATTCAAAGGTTTTGGGCGTTAAGGTTGAATTTTTTAGACGCGGTATAAATTCTTTCTTTATCCGTTCTGCTCGTCCAATTCCGATTGAAGGTGTTACGAAGACTGTTTCTGTTTGGGTAGCAGGACGCAATATTGGACATAGTCTTTATCTTTTAGTCCAGGATTATTTTGGAAACAACTTTGAACTTTATATGGGAAATCTTGCATTTTCTGGCTGGAGAAAGATGACGGTTGCAATTCCTCCAACTCCGGATGGAGAGCATGGAATTATCCAGCAGAGTGCTTACGATGGAATTAGACCAGGACTTCGTATTCTTGGATTTAGGATTGACTGTGATCCAGCTCTTGCTCGCGGTCAGTACTATATTTATTTTGATGCATTGAATGCTGTAACTGATCTTTATGACGTTGAAAACCGTGATGAAGATGATATTATGGATGACTGGTAGTCGATAGACTTTCTTAAAAAAAGGGACCGTTCTAAAAGTTTTATTCTAAGTGATTTGTTATGAATTGCGATGGATTGGCTTTTTGAATAGTCCCATTTTTTGCGTGAGGGGCATTAGTGGCCGCGATGCGGGTGCAGAGCACCGAAAGCGCGAAGGCGCTGTAGCCACGTTTGACCCGACGTTTTTTTTGTAAAAAAAAACGGCACGCCCTAATTGATTTTATAAATCCAGCTTTTTCCCTTCTTTTTATCTGTTTTTTTTATGAGATGCATTTTTTCCAGAAGCCAGATTAAGAGCGTGTAGCATTTTACGCATGATTTGATGTTTGTTTTTGAAAAATTCTGAGGCCAATTTTTTTTTAAAAGGGCTTGCTGTAGTTCTGGCGGCGTAAAAAAATCTGGAAGCGACTGTGGAAGCAGGTTTTTCCAGTCTTCTTTTGTGTGGAAAATTTGTTTTGAATTGATTGTTTCAAGAATTTTGTCGGTTACAAGATAGTTTTTTAGATGCCGGCGGCTTTTTGTTTTGTTTTGGACGTTTTGTTCTGTTTGACGGCGGATTTCTGTAATTTTTACATTTAAAAACTCTATAGAAAGATTTTTATTTCCTAAAAATGTGTAAATTCCTGTAAGAGAGCGGAGCGCGGTGTAGACGGTTTGTTTTGCCGGGCTTTTTCTTTTTGAAAGAAGGGTTGCGTCTGGAGAAAAAGTTTTTATGATTTTTTCTTCGATTAGCGGATGAACGATTTTTATTTTTTTATTTTTGTTTAGAAAATATTCGATTTTTCGTTTTAGAGCAGAAATATTTGAAGTTTGGATCTCGATTATCTCGTCGTTTTGAGTGATTATGTCGCAGATAAAACGTCCGGATTTTTGTTCGGTTTTTCCGCTGAACTCAAGCGCGTAGATGTTTTTTAGCGTACGATGTAGGGAATTTTCATTGTATGTGTTTATGACTGTCATTTTTTTTGTTGCTTTTGTTTATTTGTTTTTGTTGCTCAATTTTTTTTGTTCTAAACATTAAAATATTCATTTTGTCGGCTAAAAAAGTGGTTGACTTTATGATTTTATTGGTTAAAATGTATTTTAAGTGGGAAAAAGTGGAATAAAGTGGTAAAAAATGGAGCTTCTGACTGGTGAGTACCGGAACACGCTGGACGAAAAAGGGAGAATTCTCTTTCCGGCAAAACTTAGAAATGAGTTGTTCGGTGAATCAGATAAAAATGTCCTCATCGTTACGCAGTCGTTTGACCGCTGTTTATGGCTTTATACGCTGGAAGAATGGAAGACGCTTTCTTCTAAGATTATGGAAACGGCATCTCCTTTCAGCAAGCAAAATCGTCTTGTTCTTCGTAGTCTTATTGCTCCAGCTCAAGAAGTTGAACTTGATAAAGCTGGACGGCTTTCTATCCCGCAGAGCTTGCGCGAGTATGCAGGACTGTCTAAAGATTGCATAATTCTTGGAATTAACAGGTATATGGAGCTTTGGGACAGTGAATCTTATAAATCTTATCTTGAAGAAAATGAGCAGGATTTAAAAGATGCGGCAGAAGCTCTTAGTGCTATAAATTTATAAATTTTATTGAAAAAACTGCTGTGTGCCGGACGTTTTTTTTCTGTGCAGTTTTTCCTTTAAGTTTGCGGGAGTTTTTAAGTTGGAAATTGTTCATACTCCGGTTCTTTTGCAGGAATGCTTGGATTATTTAAGTCCTGTTGGAGAGCTTTTTGAGAAAAATGCTTTGATGATTGACTCAACTCTGGGAGAAGGCGGACATTCTTTTGCTTTTCTTTCCAAATTTCCAGGGCTTCATATTATTGGACTTGATGCTGATAAAAATATTCAGGCCAGAGCACGAAAAAGACTTGCTTTGTTTGGCGAAAG
>NZ_DLLH01000008.1:0-7920 GCF_002476655.1 Treponema sp. UBA7567 | reverse complement strand
AAAAAATGAAAAAATTCAATTTGACAGCCTTGAACCTATGGCGATTGAACCTGGAGTTGAATGGCTTTTGGTAACTTCTCCTTATACAGCCTGCCATAAAGAAGCCGGATATGAAAATCCTGTCGAAAGTTATTTGCGCCGTGGCGAAATCAGGGTTGTAGAAGGAAGCTCGACAGTAAAAATTGACGATAATTACGAAAAATGGTTTTTTGTAAAGGAAGGCTGGATTCCTGAAAACTGCGCAAAAATTTTTTCAAATAAATTGCGTGCGCAGACTGCTAAAAGCGAACTGCGCTAGAGTGTGTGCGTGCAAGCACGCTGCGAGATTTTGCTGGCGCAAAACTCGGATTTGAACTGTTCGCTAAAAGCGAACCGCGCTAGAGAGTGTGCGTGCAGGCACGCTGCGAGATTTTGCTTACGCAAAACTCGGATTTGAACTGTTCGCTAAAGCGAACCGCGCTAGAGGATGGAGCGGTGAGCGTAGCGAAAACAAAGGCTTGCCTTTGGTCGGAGGCGAAAGCCGTAGCCGCGGAATACTCGGTCTGCCTTATGGCAGAAGCGCCCGTAAAATTATAAATAAAACTGAAATTTAACGACACTTAAGAAGTTTACTATTTATTAAATTTTATAAAAATGGTATTACATAACTATGGACAGCAAAAAAGTTCTGGAAAAGTTGCTTGACTCTTTTAAAAGATACTACGACTTGAATACTGAAAATCCTGTCAGCCCTTTTGTTGCGACTGCGGAATTTCATTCTCATACGGAGCAGTACATGCTCTTGAAAATCGCGCATCTTTCGGACATTTATACTCATGAGTACGTTTATTTTGCGCTCGAAAAAGAATTGTCGGCCGAGCGTTTGGCGGAACTTGCAGAGCTTGCCTGGAACGACGGAATTTCAAAGGTTAAGCCGGTTGAAGGGCACAAAACTTCTGACGTTACTTTGATTGTGCTTGCTGAAAAAACTTGTGGCGAAGTTCTGAAAACTTGCAGAAAAATAAAAAAGCACAAATCTTATAATTTTACTTTTCGGGGATGGAGTGATTTGAGACTGGCTGTAATGGATCTTTCTTGCGGAAGTTTTGCGGTAAATAGGCTTGCAGGGCATTTGAAGAAGGTCTTTAAGCAAATTATTTTTATTTAATAAAAATTGCCTTGATTTTGAACTGCTCAGTTTTGACGGTTTTTAGGTGATTTTTGAAAAAAGTTTTTTTCCAATGGAGGGAAAAGATTATGACAGCTTTATTGATTATTATTGCTGCTCTTGCTTTGCTTTTTGCCGGATATGTTTTTTATGGCGCTTATCTGGCAAAACAGTGGGGAATTGATCCTAAAAAATCAACTCCGGCGAATTTTATGCCTGACGGCGTTGACTATGTTGAGACAAAGCCTGCCGTTTTGATGGGACACCATTTTTCTTCGATTGCTGGCGCAGGCCCGATTAACGGTCCGATTATGGCCGCAGTTTTTGGCTGGGTTCCTGTATTTTTGTGGTGCGTTATTGGCGGTATTTTCTTTGGCGGTTTGCAAGATTACGGTTCGCTCTTTGCTTCAATCCGCAACGAAGGAAAATCAATTGGCGAGATTATCAAAACATCGATGGGAAAATTTGCTAAAAAACTGTTCATTATTTTTTCGCTTCTCGTTTTGATTCTTGTAATTGCTTCGTTTGTAAATGTTGTAGCAAGCACTTTCTTTACTCCAGCCCTTACTGCGCAGCAGGTTGCAGACGGAGTAAAAGAAGCCGGTCTCTTTGTTCTTCATCCTACTGAAAACCAGACGACTGCAATGATTTCTGTCTGCTTTATTATTCTTGCTGTAATCTACGGACTTGCTACAAACCGCTTTGGTGTAAAAACTCTTCCTGCGACAATCGCCGGAATTATTGCAATTGTTGGAATTATTGTTCTTGGGTTGAATGTTGGTCTTGGCGGCGGACGCGTAACTTGGATTGTTGTTATTGCCCTTTACATTGCCCTGGCTTCTCTTATTCCTGTATGGATTATGCTGCAGCCTCGCGACTATCTTTCTTCGTTCTTGCTTTATGCAATGATTCTTCTTGCTCTTGCCGGAATCGTAGTTTCTGCCTTTACCGGCTCAGCTCGCGGTGTTCATTTTGAGCTTCCTGCTTTTACAGGCTGGACACAGTCAATCGGACATATGTTCCCGGCTCTCTTTATTACAGTTGCCTGCGGCGCTTGCTCTGGCTTCCATTCTCTTATTGCTTCTGGAACTACTTCTAAGCAGCTTGATGCTGAACAGAACGCAAGGCCAATCGCTTACGGTTCTATGCTGATTGAGTCTGCTCTTGGTGTAATTTCTTTGATTGCTCTTGGCATGGTTTCTGGAAAATTTATGCACGTAGAAAACGGAATATGGTCGTTTAATGGTTCTCCTGCCACAGCTTTTGGAAACGGAATTGCAATTATGTTCGGAGATTCTTCGACACGAATTTATAGAATAATCAATGCGCTTTTGACGCTTTCTATTTCTGTATTTGCGCTTACAAGCCTTGATTCTGCAACTAGACTTTCGCGTTTTATGTTCTCGGAACTCTTCTTGAATGAAGATGAAAAAACATGGAAAGATGCAAAATCTCCAGTCCGCAAAATCCTTGCAAATCCGTTTTTTGGAACAACAATGATGGTTGTGATTGGTTCAATCCTTGGAGGACTTAAACTATCTGCAATTTGGTCGCTGTTTGGCTCTGCAAACCAGCTTCTTGCAGGAATTGCTCTTCTTGCAGTTGCGGCATGGCTTGGAAAAGCCGGTAAAAACAATAAAATGTTCTTTATTCCAATGGCATTTATGTTGGCTGCGACTTTGACACAGCTTATCTTTACTGTTGTTGGAAAAATCTCTGCAATGGTAAGACACGCGCCAAACGCAATGCATTGGGGCAACTGGTTCCAGCTTATATTTGCGTTTGCAATGGCGGTTTTGGCAATCGTGCTTGTGGTTGAAGGTGTAAAAACTTTCGTAGCCCAGCACAACGCTAAAAAAGCCAATGCCTAGGCTGTAAAAAAATAAAAATAAAAATCAAAAATCCCCGGCTCTCCTTAAATAAAAAGGGAAGCCGGGGATTTTTTTACGCTAAGTTAGAAAAAAATGCGTTAATGAAAGGTTTGAGCGGAAAATTTACCCCGGACAAGAGTGGCGGCGTAGCCGTTGCGGAACGGAGCAATGCGAAGTGTGGCAATGAAGCCGAAAGGCGGAACCACGGCTGGCCGGATATGACGGAAAATTGCGGTTCAAATTTAAAATCTTTGCATAATCTTGACATTTTCAATAAAAAGTCTTGAAACGCTGACTGTAGGATTGTCTTATCAAAAAAACGGAGGAGACGGAATAGATGCTTGAGCGTTGAAGTCCGTTGTTTTTTAGAATCCAAAACGTTTTTTTGATAAGGAAAAAACTATGAAAAGACTTACAGTTGTTATCGGTGTTGCTGCTTTGGTTTCGGCAGGACTTTTTGCAGAGGAATTGGCTTCTTCTCCGATTTCAGATGCTGGCGCTGCGGCTGGATTGAATGTTCAGAACGAGGCTGCTCCGGCTGACGACGGCGTTCTTTCGGCTCAGGAAATTTCAAAGTCGATTGAGGAAGTTGACGGAATCAAGGTTTTTGCCGAAGTTCTCAAAAATTCTTCTGACACAGTTGCTTCTGTAGCTTCGGCTTCTGGCGTTACTGTTCTTGCTCCGGTTGACACAGTTGCTGATTCTGAAAAAATTTCAAAGAACATTGCCGACTACATTGTTCCTGAAAAACTTACAAAGGAAAATTTGGAATCAAAAAATTCTGTTCAGACTCTTTCTGGAAAAGTTCTTCCAGTCGAAGTTTCCGACACTGCGATTCTGATTGACAATGTTGAGATTTCGGATTTTTCTTCCAGCGCGGATGACAAGGTTGCTGTCTGCCGTCTTTCAGGAGATTTCAGCGAGAAAAGCCTTGCGCTTGCTGAGTAGAAAAAAATTGGGAAACATTACTGTCATTCCCTTGCTTGACAAGGGAATCTGTTTAGAAATTATCCGGTCAAGCCGGATAATGACAAAGTAATATGTCAGATAATGAAATTAAAACTATAAATAAGAGGAAGAAAAAATGAAAACAACAAAGAAAACTTTTATCGCCGTATCAATGATTGGATTCGCCGCAATTATGTTCTCTTGCGCCGGAACGAAAAAAACAGAAGCTGCTGTAGATTCAAATGCTGCTGCACAGGAAAATGTTCCTGAAACTTCTTTTTCTGAAACAAAAGCCTTAGAAACACAAAACTCACAGGCTGCCAGTGACAATGCAGATTCTGCTGCTCCGACAGAAAATGTTCCTGCTGAAAATACGCAGGCAGGAGAGGAGGGGGCTCTGTAAAATAATAATACTTGAAAGTTCATATTTAACCGTTGTTTCTTTAGCAGGACTAAATATGTCTCCGTTTTAGCCCTGCTTTTTTTATTTGTCTTGAAACCGTTTTTTTGTTTTTGTATAATTTTTAATGAGAATTTTTTATGGAGACTTAAGAAAAAATGAAATCATCTCGTTTTTTTTGTTTGGCGTTTGCATCTTTTTTTATTTTTGGAGGCGCAGAAGTTTTTCCGCAAAACACGGTTTCAGTTTCAAAAAATACATTGGCTACCTCTCCTGAATTCAGCGGCTCGCCGGTTTCCGTCACAGAATACCGCGGGGCTTCTCCAGACACGTTAAAAAAATACAGCGTTCTTGAATTTGCGGACGGGCGGATTTTTAAGGAAAGGCAGTTCGGCGACGACGGCTCTGAAAAAACTGTTGTCGGGCGGAAATTTCTTGATGACGGAAAGATTTCAGAAATCACCGGGCTTGACTCGTCAAAAAACGTGAAGTGGCGGTATTCCTACGGCTACGGCGAAAAGGGGCTTCTTGCAAGCGAGACTTCTTATTCAGGAAGCGGCGAGATAGAGTGGCGCGCGGAATATTCCTACAATGAAAAATCCAGGCTTTCTGAATGCAAGACTTATTCTGCCGCAGGCGCATTGAACTTTACGGAAAAATACATCTATACGGAAGACGGACGGATTAAAGATTATTCTTCGTTTTATGCGGACGGAAAACTTTTCAAGCGCGTCGAGTACATCTACAATGCGGATTCCACTTTGGCGCAGGAAAAAAACTACGACGCAAGCGGATTTTACGAGAGCGTGAACTATTCGTATTCAAACGGAAAGGCTTCTGCGGTAAGAACGCTCGGCGCGGACGGAAGCCTGAAGACTGAGGAGACAAGAACTTTTTCCGCAGGAAATATGATTCGCTCGGTTCTTAAAAACGCGGAAGGAAAAACTGTCTCTGAAAAAGAATTCTTCTACGACTGGAAAGGAAACATTGTTCTTGAAAAAAATCCGTCTGGAATAATCATGCGGAATTTTCTGTACAATGCGCCGGTTTCAAGTCAGAATTCATCTTCTGCTTCATCTTCATCTGAAAAAAAGGAAAACTGAAAAATGGCCTGCGTGATAATTGTTGAGGACAACTCGCTGATTCGCGATGCTGTTTCTGGCTACCTAAAGCTTGACGGCTACAAGACTCTTGAATTCGGCGGAGTTTCGGGCGTTCTGGACGCGGTAAAAAGGGAGACGGCCGACCTTGCGATTCTTGACGTTATGCTCCCCGACGGAAGCGGATTCGCGCTCGCAAAGGAAATAAGGGCTTCAAGCGACATTCCGCTTATTTTTCTTACCGCAAAGGATTCTGAATCCGACAGAATCCTGGGCTTTGAGCTTGGCGCGGACGACTACATCTGCAAGCCTTTTTCTGCGAAGGAACTTGTTCTTCGTGTTCACGCGCTTTTAAGAAGAAGCGGAAAAACAGACAGCGGAAAAAGCACTGCTTCGGGCGAATGGAAGAGCGGAAACTCGACCGTTATTATTGACGAGGCGAAGCACAGCGTGAGCGTTGACGGAAACATGGCGGAGCTTACTTCAACAGAATGGAAAATCCTCTTGTATCTTGCGTCCAACGCCGGGCAGGTTGTCTCGCGCGAGCAGCTTTTGGGCGAGTGCCTGAACTATTTTTTTGAAGGCTCGGAGAGAACGATAGACACGCACATGGCGAACCTGCGCTCAAAAATCGGGCAGCAGTGGATTTCAACCGTAAGGGGCTTCGGCTACAGGTTCAGCGGAATAAAGGCAGATTCCAAAAAGTAGAAAATGAAGTCAATTTTTGCACGGATTCTTACAGGATTTATCGCCGCCTCGTTTGC
Organism: Treponema sp. UBA7567; assembly: GCF_002476655.1. NCBI lineage: Bacteria > Pseudomonadati > Spirochaetota > Spirochaetia > Treponematales > Treponemataceae > Treponema > Treponema sp. UBA7567. The sequence continues at coordinate 1,690 of NZ_DLLH01000008.1, read as the reverse complement.
CGTAATCGCCGCAATGTCGGTCATTTTCACAGTGTCGGTGAGCCGCTCGATAAACGACTGGAACGCGGACAAAAGGGACGACTTTGTGGCTCTGATTCTTCCGGCAATCTCAAAGACATACAGGTTTGCAGGAAGCCTTTCTTCTTCCGAGCTTGAAAAAGCCGTAATGCCGTACACAACGGACTCTCTTTACATCTACATTTTTGACAGGAACAAAAAGCCCGTTCTTCTTCTTGAAAAAGGAAAAGTCAGCACTCAGGACGAAGTTGAAAAATCTGTCGGCTCGCTTTCAACTTTCCTGTCGCTCAATTCACCGGTTCAAATAAAGGACGGAGGCGAGACAATAGGCTATCTTTGCGCGGACAACATCGGATTTCTGGCGTACAAGGCGAACAGAATTTTTGTTTCCACGATGGAAAAAGGGCTTTTCGCAGGAATCGCTCTTGCGGTCTCAATCACGCTCGCCCTTTCCGTGCTGATTTCAACAATGCTCTCGAAAAAGGCGCGCTCTCTTGCCGACTACATCTCTTCCCCGGACTTGATGAAAAAGGACATGGCGGCTCTTGGCGTGAACGAGTTCGACAGGATTCTCGATTCGGTCAAAAAACTGAAATCGAGGCTTTTGCACGAGGAGACTTTGCGCCGGCAGTGGATGCAGGACATCTCGCACGACCTGCGCACTCCGCTTACCGCTGTGAAAATGCAGGTTGAGGGAATGAACGACGGAGTTCTTGAGGCGACAGGAGAGAGGTTTGCGGCTCTTTACTCCGAGCTTACTTTGATAGAAAAACTGGTGTGGAATCTTCAGGACTTGAGCCGCTTTGAGTCCCCGGAGATGAAAATCTCCCCTGCGGACGTGAACGCGTGCAGATTCGCAGATGATGTCTCATCCCGGTTCGCGCTTCTTGCAAAAAAGAAGAACATAAAATTCACTATCAAGAAAAACTGCGCGGAGGACTTTGACTTTAAGGCGGATCCGCTTCTTCTTATGCGCTGTGTCTCAAATCTTTTGCAGAATGCGTTCCAGTACACGGCGGAAGGCGGAGAAGTCTCGCTTTGCGTTGAAAAGACTTGTGAAAATCGCGTGAAAATCTCCGTGCTTAACACAGGCGCAATCAGCGAGGAAGACATTCCCCACGTGTTCGACCGGCTTTACCGCGGCGACCGCTCAAGAAGCACGGCAGGCTCGGGGCTTGGCCTTTCAATCGCGCAGGCAATCGCAAACCTCCACGGCGGAAAAATCGAAGTGCAAAATACGACGAACAAAAGCGGAGAGAATTGCGTGTGCTTTGCGGCGGCGGTGTAGTTTTTTTTTTGCAATGGCCAAACGCACTTTTAACTCGTTCGAAAACTTTCACACGCTGCCCAACGCATTTTTTGCTCATTCGAAAATTTTTACGGCTTTGCCCAGCGTACTTTTGACGCGTTCGAAAACTTTCACATGCTGCCCAACGCATTTTTTGGTCGTTCGGAAAATTTTATGAGCCGCCCAACGCACTTTTAACTCGTTCGAAAACTTTTACGCTTTGCCCAGCGTATTTTCAGCTCATGCAAAAATTTTATTTTCTTCTCATCGCTTACACAAAATCAAAAAATCTGCTAGGATAGGCGAAATTAAAAATTCAAATGCAATCTAACGAGCAGCCAAAAGCGTAAGTCCAGTTCGGGCGCGTTTTTAGGCTGCTTTTTT
>NZ_DLLH01000042.1:26086-33673 GCF_002476655.1 Treponema sp. UBA7567 | reverse complement strand
AGGGGCAATAGGACTTGAACCTATGACATACGGAATATGAGTCCGGTGTTCTACCAGCTGGACTATGCCCCCAAGTGATTGTTCAACTATACCAAAGTACAAAAAAAAGGTCAAGCATCAAAATGCAAAAAAATTGAAAATAATCAAAACAAAAATAATTGGCTGTCTGTAAAAAATGCTTTTTATAAATTATCTTAGGCAGGAATTTTGAATAAATGTCTTTGCGTAGTTTATAAGTTCTGAAAGTTGAGATTCGCTGTAAGGTGGAAGCGCATTATAGAGAGGCTCAAGACAGTTTCCGGCAGAAAAACGTGCGAACTGCCATGAGGCGTCTTTTGGAAGAATTGCGGCGATATTTTCTATATCTTCTTTCTGTACGAGTGTCGGAACTAAAACTGTTCGGAATTCTCGGCTGGCGGAAGGATATTCTTTTAATATTTTTATCGATTTTTTTAAGGCCTGTTCATAATCTGTTTTGTCGTAAATGTTGGAATAATTTAAAAGCCTGTGATATTTGTGAGGGCTTGTTTTTATGTCCATTGAAATAAAATCTGGACGTGTCTGCGGATTTTCTGTAATTTGCTGTAAAAGTTCTGGCATTGTGCCGTTTGTGTCCAGCTTGATCTTGTAGTTTAATTTTTTTGCAAAAAGAATGAGTTCTTTTGTGTCAGGATTTAAAAGCGCTTCTCCTCCGGAAATTACTAATCCGTCTAGAACGTCTTTGCGTTTTATAAGGTGGTTTTTAATTTCGGTTATGGTAAAAAGACCATTGTCGTCTTGGGGTTTTGTTACTAACTGTGCATTGTAACAGTACGGACATCGCAGGTTGCAGTGCTTTAGAAAAACTGCGGCGCACACAGTTCCTGGAAAATCAACGAGAGATGTTTTTACGAGTGCGCCGATTTTTTCATTCATATAATTTGTTCAATTTGTCTTTTTATCCGGCAAATATAAAAATTGCGGAGTTAAACTGCCTGTGCCAGATTCATTTCTGGAATTGAAGTTTTTATGTCTTCTACGCTGTGTGCCCGCGCGATTTCAGTTCCATTTTCGTCATAGAAAATTACTGTTGGAGCAGAAAATACGCCTTTTGCGGCTGCAATTCTCAGCCCTTCGTCTGTATCAACATCAATTAACTTTCCTGTAAGATTAAGTTCTTCCATAAAGGCTTTTACTGGAGGACAGTTTGGACAGGTTTTCCTCATAAAAAATTCATAATCTGCCGGCACTGCCGATTCTTCCGAGCATGTGTTTTCGTTTTCTGAACTGTTTGTTTTGTTAAAAAGTGAAGCCTGAAGTTCCTGCTGACAGTCTGGCTGGCCTGAAAAAGTCTCGTCCACTGTAAAAAGTTTGCGATGATTGTATTCGTCGCGCTTTCCTTTGTTCCAGTTTTTTACGGCACGGTAATATCCTACAATTCTTGCATAGACCTCGGTTTCTGTTCCGTGCACGTTTTTGAGTTCTTCTCTTAAAGATTCAATCTGCGCATCGAGTTCTTCGATTGTTTTTGTCTGCTCTGTCATTTTATCTTCTCCCATTTTTGTTTATTGTTACTTTTTTTTGTTTAAAAGTGAATTTCGTTCAGCTTCAAGTTCTGCAAGTTTTTTTCTTAATTCTGCTTCTTTTTCTGCCTTGCATTTTGGACATTCAAAATGCTCTCCAGCAATGTAGCCGTGCACTGGACAAACTGAATATGTCGGGCTGATTGTAAAATACGGAATTCTGTAATTTGTAAAGACTTTTTTTACAAGATCACGGCAGGCGCGCCAGTCTTTTATCTGTTCTCCCAGGAACATATGGAAAACTGTTCCGCCTGTGTATTTTGTCTGCAATTTTTCCTGCTGGTCGAGGGCTTCAAAAACATCCGAAGTGTAATCGACTGGAAGCTGTGAGCTGTTGGTATAGTAAGGCTCGTCTTTTCCGCTTGTGATTATGCCAGGAAAGTTTGTTTTGTCATGCCGTGCCAAACGGTAAGATGTGCTTTCGGCAGGAGTTGCCTCAAGGTTGAACAGCTCGCCAGTTTTTTCCTGATAATCCTGCATTTTTGAGCGCATATGGTCGAGCACTTCACAGGCAAATTGATAGCCTTTTTTGTCTGTGATGTTTACGCCCAAAAAGTTCAGACAGCATTCGTTCATGCCGCACAGACCGATTGTGTTAAAGTGGTTGTCCAGTGTTTTTAGGTATCGCTTTGTGTATGGAAAAAGTCCGTTGTCCAAAAGCTTTTGAATTACTTTTCGCTTTATGCAGAGGCTTTGTTTTGCCAAATCCATTAGGTAGTCAAGCCTAGCGTAAAATTCTTCCTCTGTTTTTGCAAGATATCCGATTTGCGGAAGGTTGATTGTTACAACTCCGAGAGAACCTGTAAATTCGTCTGAGCCGAAAAGTCCGCCGCCTCGTTTTCTTAATTCTCGTTTGTCGAGTCTGAGCCGGCAGCACATTGAGCGGACATCATTTGGATTTAAATCCGAATTGATGAAATTTTGAAAGTAAGGTGTTCCGTATGCGCTTGTTATTTCAAACAAAAGCTTTGCATTCTCGCTGTCCCAGATGAAATCTTTTGTAATGTTGTATGTTGGAATCGGATATGCGAATCCTCGGCCGACGGCATCGCCTTCCAGAAGAAGCTCAAGAAAAGCTTTGTTTATCATGTCCATTTCTTTTTGACAGTCGCCGTATTTAAAATTCTGTTCTTTTCCGCCTACGATTGCTTTTTTATTCTTTAAGTCGTCTGGACAGATCCAGTCAAGCGTTATGTTTGTAAACGGTGCCTGGGAACCCCAGCGGCTTGGTGTGTTTACTCCGAATATGTAGCTTTGAATGCACTGTTTTACGCTTTTATAGTCAAGATTATCTGCTTTTACAAAAGGAGCAAGATATGTATCGAATGATGAAAGCGCCTGAGCGCCAGCCCATTCATTTTGCATTATTCCCAAAAAATTGACAATTTGGTTTACCAATGTTGAAAGGTGAGATGCTGGTTTTGAGGTGATTTTGTCTGGAACACCGCCAAGTCCTTCCTGAATAAGCTGTCTTAAAGACCAGCCGGCGCAATAGCCGGAAAACATCGACAGATCGTGAATATGAAAAGCGCAGTTTTTGTGGGCTTCTGCAATTTCTGGAGTATAAATATTCTTTAGCCAGTAGTTTGCCGTTACTGTTCCTGAGTTGTGAAGAATAAGGCCTCCAAGTGAAAAATTCACGTTTGCATTTTCTTTTACGCGCCAGTCTGACTGTGCAAGGTAGCCGTCCATTGTTGCGTTTATGTCGAGCATTAAGGATTTTGAGTCGCGGATTGCCTCGTGTTTTGCACGGTAAAGAATGTATGCTTTTGCAACTTCAACTTCCTTTGCTTCTATAAGCACGTTTTCGACAATATCTTGAATTTCTTCGATTGCAGGAATTGAATGTGCGCGACGGCCTGCCAAAAGAACTCTCAGGTTTTCTTCAACCTTGTCTGTAAGTTCTTTTGCTTTTTCTGTGTCTGGAATTTTTGAAACAGCTTCAATTGCCCTGTTTACGGCTGATTCTATCTTTGAGCGGTCGTATTTTTCTATCGAGCCGTTGCGTTTTACAACCTGTCTTAAAAAGCCTTTTGTTTCTTCATCGCTGGATGAGCCCAAAAAACTTCTCCATTGCGGAAATATTGACAAATCATCGCTGTTTGTTTTTTTGAAAGATTCCACCTTTATTCTCCCTCTTCTGTTTTTTCTGTTTTGTTTTTCTTTTCACGGTTTTTCTTGGAAAGGTTGTTTACTTCTGTAACAAATTCCTCGAGATTTTCAAAGTGCTTGTATACGGAAGCAAAACGGATGTATGCAACCTTATCTATGTCGTACAGTCTTTCAAGGACGAATTCTCCCAATTCAGATGTTGAAATTTCTCGGTTCGCCTTGCCTGCGATTATTGCACGGTCTTCTATGTCATTTATGATGTTTTCTATCATATTTGTCGCAACCGGACGTTTTTCGAGGGCCCGGTCGATTCCCTTTTCGAGTTTTGTCCTGTCAAAAGGCTGCCTGCGTCCGTCTCTTTTTATTACCATAAATGGTTTTTCTTCGATTCTTTCGTAGCTTGTAAATCTGTATCCGCAGCTTACACATTCACGGCGGCGGCGGAGCGATTCTCCGTTTGCCATTGTGCGTGATTCAATGACTTTGTCGTCTAGGCTTCCACAGTAAGGACAGCGCATAAAAAAAATATCCCCTCTAGCAATAGTGTTATTTTTATAACTAATTCATCATAAAACACTAAATCTAGACTGGCAATAGAATTTTTTTGATTTTGCGCAAAAAAACAAAAAACTGGCAATCAAGATTATAAGCAAATGAGGAAGCCAGTCTCCGAACTGAGAAGCGACAGTAACCTGCCTTCCGTAAACTGGAATTGAGATGCTTAAGTGCGCAGGCTCAAAAAGTGGAAGTGAAGAAATGACTTTCCCAGACGGAGAAATTACTGTTGTAACGCCAGAATTTGTGCAGCGGGCGAGGGTTGTTCTGAATTCAATCGCCCTGTAGGCTGCCACCGCAAGATGCTGGTATTCTGCTGACTGTGTTTTTGACCACGAATCGTTTGTGATATTCATAAAAAGCTCGGTTCCGGCAGAAAAAAGTCCGCGGAAAACGTGTCCAAAAGCGTCGTCAAAGCATATCGGAGCGGAAACTATAACTGAAGTTTTTTCCGGCTGTCTTTTTTCAAGAGAAATTATTTCCATATCAAGATTTTGTTTTGGCGAAGAGACAGGTATTTCAAAAACTGTGTTTTTTGTTCCTGCCGTCCATCCGTATGAAAAACCTGCGATTTTTTTTATGAAATTCCGTACAGGTTCGTATTCAACAAAGGGAATTGCTTCTGCAAATGGAACGAGATGAAGTTTTGAATATGCGCCTGCAAGTTCACCGTTTTTGTTAAAAAGAAGCGCCGCATTTGAAAATTTATGGTTTTCGCGGTCAAGAATCATCGCTCCGCCGATTATAAACGGAACTTTTTTTTCTTTTATGTATTTTATAAGAGGTTTTTTCTCCGGATGTGTCAGATAATATCCATATGAATCCGGCCATCTTCTGTTTAGGATGCCTTCGCTCCAGACAACTAAATCCGTTTTTTTATGGTTTGAAGAAAATTCTTTAATTCCCTCATCTGTAAGAAACTGAGAAACCTCAATTGCGTCTTTTTCGTTTGAGCGGTAAGTGTCCATGTCCTGCTGAACCATTACCGTATTGATATGCTTGACTGGAAATCTAGGTTTGTTGTATTGATAAAATCCATATATTGCTGTCAGTCCGAAGAGAATAAAAAATGTTTTTGCCGCGAGCTTGTACGAAAAAACGCAGCTTTTAAGGTTGAGGATTTTTTTATGTTCGTTTACAAGAAGAATTCCCTGCGCAACGACCGAAGAAAAAAGCGCAAAAATAAAAGTTACGCCGTATTGGCCTGTAATGTCTGCGATTTGCATAAAAAACGGCCACGAAAGTGCTGTCATGGAAAGAGTTCCCCACGGATATGCTAAAAATCCTGTCGATTTGCACCACTCGTAAACGACATAGACGCCTGTAAACCAGAAAATCTTAATCAGAATAAAAATTCCCGGCAAACCCCTGTTTTTTTGAGAAAAAGGAAAGAATAAAAACCAGCCGATTATTCCTTCGATAAAGGCTGTTCCCAGAAGGCTTGCTCCGAGTGTAAAAAGCGCCATTCCCTGAAAATTTTTTAGCCAGAAACTTGAAAATAAATGAACAAGGCCTCCGTGTAAAAATGAAAGCCAGAATGCTTCTTTGTAACTTTGTGAACGTGAAATTGCTATATATAGAGGAACGAGTGCAAAAAGCGCAAAGAGCGGGCACCCGATTTTAAATAATTCATTTGGAATTGCAAGCGAAATTAGCAGGCTGGAAAAAAAAGATAAAAAAACTTGTAAAAAACAGAACATTATAATATCATTCTATAAATATTGATTTTTTTTAGCAAGGTTTTGAAAATATCCAAGCATATTTAAAAATGTAAATAAAAAGTTAATCGTTGCACCAAAAGTAGAGAGGCACTATGGAACAGGCAGATTTTACCAGAAATGAGCACTTGCAGGAATATCAGGTAAAACCAGCTGTTATTGCTGTTGCGAACGGCAGATTTCATTTGATTGGCGAACATACTTGGTTTGCAAAGGATAAAACTTTATCTATGGCAGTTGACCTGCCTGTTTTTGTCGCTGTTTCTAAACGGCAGGACGTTTCGCTCAGATTTTATTTTTCCCAGTTAAAAGACAGAAAACGCGGAACTTTAACCGCGTTGAAATTCAGAAAAGAAGACCGCTGGGCAAATGCTCTTAAAGCGATTGTTTACGGTTTTATTTCAGGTGGTTTTGACCTTTCTGGAATAGATTTTACGGTTTATTCCCAGGTTTTACCTTCTGCCGGATGCGGAATTACGACAGCAATAAAAGTTGCAACTGCCTATGCAATCAGAAAGCTTTTCAATCTTCAGTGCTCGGATTCTCAGCTTTTGCAGGTAATTGAGCGTGGAAACAAGATTTTCCTTAATCTTGAGAATTACATGGCGGATTATTTTTCTGCAATCTATTCAAAAGAAAATTCACTTGTTCTTACGGATTATTCAACAGGTTCTTGTGATTTGGTTCCGTTCAACTTTGAAGATAAGATAATTCTTCTTACAGATACTAAAGTTCCGAGAGTTGAAATTTGGAATGAAGAAACTATTCAGCAGCCTGAAAATGTCCTTCTTCTCGGCGAGTTAAAGGAACGGAAGTCAAATGTTTACGGAGGATGGGTTTATGAAGAAAATCCTTCCGAAGTAAATGATGTTCTTTCTGTGGTGCCGGAAGATACTCGAAGGCGTTTACAGTGCATTATGCGTGAACACAAATACGTCCTCGAAGCTCAGAAATCGCTTATGGCCGGAGAATTCGGAGGTTTTGCGAGGGCTGTTATTCACAGTTATAAAAATATGCGCGAAGACTATGAGCTTTCTTGTCCGGAAATTGATTGGATTTTAAAAAGATTGCAGGAGATAAATCCGAATGCGCAAGATTCAAGAAATCCAGTTTCGTGCGGAAGAATTACAGGCAAAGGTTTTGGACGCATGACTTACACGATTATGAACCGTTCAGACGAGCAGGCGTTTAGAAAAACTCTTGCCGAATACGAGCGAATTTTTGGATTCAAGGCGTCCTGTTACGAAGTCCGGCCTGCTGGCGGGGTACAGGTAATTGAATAATTCAAAAAAACTGAATTTATTGCTCACAAACGATGATGGAATTTCTGCTCCGGGGCTTCAGATTCTTGCAGAAACTTTAAAAAAAGTTGCAAATGTTTATGTTCTGGCTCCGTCTTCCAACAGATCTGCCGTTTCCTCTCATATTTTAATGCACGAGTCGCTGACTTTTAAGCGGTTTGCGGAAAACGAATGGTCTTGCTCAGGTTATCCTGCAGACTGCGTAATTTCGGCCTTGCGTTCAAATCTTTTTGAAAATGTTGAATTTGATGCTGTTTTTTCAGGAATAAACAAGGGCCCGAACATGGGAACCGACTGTATTTATTCAGGAACGGTCGCAGCGGCAAGACAGGCGGTTTT
>NZ_DLLH01000042.1:0-26076 GCF_002476655.1 Treponema sp. UBA7567 | reverse complement strand
AAGCAGAAAGCGGAGAATATGCTCAGGACGGTTATGAATATGACGCATTGGCGGAATTTGTAAAGAACAACCTTGAAAGATTGATTTCGCTTTATGAGCCTGACTGTATTGTGAGCGTGAATGCGAAATCTCAGGAAAAATATGATTCAGCCTTTTTAACTTCCTTGTGTACAAGAGATTATAAAGATAAAATAGAATTTGAAGAAATCGAAGAAGGTTTGCTGAAAAGCACTCTTTTAAGCGGAGATTTGACGACGACAGGACCTGAGCTATTGAACGAATATGAGGCGGTAGAGTCGGGAAACATTGCAATAACGAGAATTTGCGCTGAGCCTGTTGATTTTGAGCCGGCTTTGAACCGTAAGATTGATTTTGTTTTTTAGCTGGAAAATATCGTAATTCGGGTTAATGGGCGCGGGAGGTTGATTTATGGCAGAAAAAAGTTCATCGCCTCTTTTTGAGGGAATTTCTCTTTATAAAAAAGGCGATTATACATCTGCTCTTGCATTTTTTATTTCTCTTCCTGAAAATTCTGGAATTGATAATATTGAACTCGCATATTACATTGGTCTTTGCTATGCAAAACTCGAAAGATATGACGATGCTCTTTTGTATCTTGAGCAGGTTATAACTTCAGAAACTCAAAGTCCGCGCGTTTTGCAGTGCCGCTATCTTTTGGCGGTGATTTATGCGCTGATTGGAAAAAAACGCCTTGCCGATTTTGAATTGAATAAACTTCTCGAAACTGGTTATAAGCCGGCGGACGTTTACGCTTCTCTTGCCTATGTTGCATGGCAGCAGAATGAATTTGAAAAATGCCTCGATTATTACAAAAAATCGCTTGAAATAGATCCTGAAAACGTTACATCTCTTAACGGAATGGGCTATGTTCTTGCCTGCTTGGAAAAAGATCTTGCAAAGGCCCTGTCTTATTGCAAAAAGGCACTCGACAAAGAGCCTCAGTCCGCAGCCTGCCTTGATTCTGTTGGCTGGGTTTATTACAAGCTTGGCTTAAAAAAAGATGCTGCAAAATACCTTCTTCAGGCTTATGCCCTTCGTCCGGAAAATGCAGAAATCATCGAACATTTAAAAATCGCCCAGGTGGAAGTGAACTGAAATGAAAAATAAAATACTAAAAACCCTGATCCTGCTGCCATTTTTTTTTGCAGGTTTTAATTCATTTTCTCAGAATTATATCTTTACGAGCGAGGAAGCCCGTGTAAAAAATTCAACTGGCGTGCGTTCTGCTCAGGCAGGTTTTGCTGAAGAGGAATTTAGAAAAGGCGTTCAAGCTTATTACCGCGGAAGTTACAATGACGCAATCTTGGAATTTGAAAAAGCTCTTTCTTATCTTCCGTCGGAAAATATAATTCTCGAATGGCTTGGAAAAGCTTACTATCGTGCAGGTCTTGAAGGAACAGCGCTTGAACAATGGCAGACAGCAAGCGATAATAATTACGGCGGACTTTTGCTTAAAAACAAAATAGAAATTGTCCGTGAAAGAAGAATTTCAAACAACAGTTACAATGACCCTGTAAAATACACGGAAAGCGGAAGTTATTCAGGAAATTCTCCGGACGGAAAAAATTTGGTTTTTAGCCAGCCCGTTTCGATTCTTGCAAATTCTGACGGCTCAATGTGGATTGTTTCTTATGGTTCAAACGAACTTTTAAGAATGGACATCAACGGTTTTGTTTTTGAACGCTCGAACGGATCTTTTGCAGGTTTTGACAGACCGATGGACATAATTCGCCTCAATGACGGTAATCTTCTTATAAGCGAATTTGCCGGAGACAGACTGAGTCTTTTTTCTTCAAGCGGAAGATTTTTAAAGCATTTTGGTTCTAAAGGCCTTGGAACTGGAAATTTTGTCGGCCCGCAGTATCTTGCAACTGATGAAATCGGGAATATTTACGTGTCAGATTTTGGAAATGCGCGGATTGATGTTTTTGACAGGGACGGAAACGGACTTTTCTTTTTTGGACAGAAAGCTGAAAAATCTTCCGGTTTTGACGGTTTAAAAGCTCCGTCCGGAGTTGCTGTCTCTGGAAATGAAGTTTTTGTCGCCGATGCTGTAACCGGAGCTGTTTATCGTTTTGATGCGGCAGGAAATTATCTGGGACTTTTGTGTCTCGAAAAAACTTTTGTTCACCCGGAATCAATGAAAAAATGGGGAAATTATCTTGTTGTTTGCGACGGAAATAAAATTTATTCGGTTGATACAGAAAATGGAACGGTTTTTGAAAATGTCCGCACTGGAAATGCTCCTTCTTATTTGACATGCGCGGTTCCTGACGTAAACGGAAATCTTCTCGCAACGGATTACCGCACGAACGAAATTTATGTAATGTCCAAGATGTCTGAACTTGTCGGCGGACTTTTTGTTCAAATCGAAAAAGTCGACGCTTCAAAATTTCCAGAGGTAAAGGTTGAAGTTAAGGTTGAAAACCGCCACAGACAAGCAGTTGTCGGTCTTAAAGAGCAAAATTTTGTGATTACAGAAAAAAAAGGCTCAGTTCAGAATTATGTTTTTGAAGGCGCCTCTTATGTGAACGATTTTGCGGATATTACGGTTGTAATTGACCGAAGTTTTGAAGCTGCTCAATATTCGAGAGAAATTGAGGCCGCTGTCCGCGAAATTGCATCTTCTATGAATGAACACGCAAATAAAGGAACTCTTAGGATTGTAACTTCCGGGGCTGTTCCTGTACTTGAGTATGAAGGTTCTCCTGAAAAAGCCTTAAATTTTAGTCTTCAGTCGATGAAAAATCCTCTGTCAGAAAAATGTACTGTCGATTTGGCAATCAGGCTTGCTGCGAACGGTTTAATTTCCGGCGAAAAAAAGAGAGCGGTTGTTTTAATCGGAGCAGGAAAATTAAGCGAGAATTCATTTAACAGATACGGACTTACGGATTTGACCGCATATTTAAACAACAATTCAATTATTCTTTCGTCAGTTCTTGTTGCAAAAACTAGCGTGGCTCCTGAACTTGCATATATTTGCGAGCATACAGCAGGAAATGAATATTATGTTTACCGGACGGAAGGCTTAAAAAATGTCGTAAAAGATGTTATTGATGCTCCGTGCGGAATTTACGTTTTGTCGTTTACTTCATCGCAATCAACCCAGTTTGGCGAAAAATATCTTCCTGTCGAAGTTGAAGCGTATTTGATGAACCGTTCTGGCCGTGATGACAGCGGATATTTTGCTCCGCTTCAATAAAAACAATAAAAACAATAAAAACAATAAAAACTTAGAATTTTATTGTTGCTCCGATTTGGGCGTTTGCCGAAAGACTTGCGTTTTTGTCCCAATAGCAGCTGTAGCTTAAGCCGAGCGAACTGTTTATGCAGACGAATTTATTCAGTTGAATGTCCAGTTCATGAAGATATTCAAAAAAATTATGCTCGGAGGCTTTTGTTCCTGTTAGTGAAGAAGAGCTTTCTCTCGAAAAAACAGCATTCAGGCTGTCAGAACGGTTTATTTTTGTCTGATTTTGCGTTTTTTGTGCGGAAAAAAGTTCAAACCGCCTAAAAAAATAAACGAAAAATTTTTCAATAAAAGAAGATTCGCCAGGTCTTTTCCAGACAAAAGTAGACTTTGCGGAAAGATTGTTTTTGTCTTCAAAAGAAAATTCAAATCCAGCCTTTAATGTCTCGTCTTTCTTTATGTAAAAAATATCCTGCTGGTAAAACGAAATTACTGCCTTCGAAGATGAAAAATTCTGGCCGGGAGTTTTTAAGGTAATCGAAAAAGACGTAAGGTATTCATCTTGTTCAAAAAGGTCCGTAAGGTGAATTGCACTGTTTTTTCCAAAGACATTCAGCGCGCTAAAAACTAAAATTCCTTTTAACTGGCATACGTCGGTTACCGAAGATGAAGTTTTTATGTCGCGTTCAAAAGAAACCGAGGCATTTTGAGGCAAAAAAAAGTCTTTTGAATTTCCAAAGAAATTTCTTTTCCATCCGGCGGAATAAAGCGAAGAATAGTAGATGCTTTCGGCCGAGTCTTCATTCATCATCGGATCTTTTAAAACTTCATTCTTTATTGAGCTGCTGAAAATGTCATAAAACGGAAGCGCCTTAAAGTACCAGATTTTTTTGTTCAGAGTAGACGCAAGATGTTCAAAATCGTCCGAATAGTTTTCAGTTTTGCCGTTTTTTTGTGTTCCGCCAGTGGATTTTTTCCAGCTGAAAGAAAAATTATTCTTTTTTATGGAAAAAGGAACGGAAAAAGTCTGGCTTGTCTTGTCTGAATAAGTTATATATGCCGAATTTTTGAAGCTTTCTTCGGAAGAAAAATTGTATTCGGGAGAAAAACTATTTTTTTCCAGGTTGAATTTTAAATTCGCCTTTGCAAAAACATTTCTTTTTGCGGCTTCCAGTTTTCCTGGGCTAAATTCAAGCGAATTGATTTTATTCCAGGAATCGAAATAATTTTTTGTATCGTAATATTTTGTTTCTCCGGAATCTGTGGAAATTATTTTTTGTTTTGCGCCAGAGTGCATTTCAAAAACAAAAGGCCGGGTTTTTAAGTGAATTTTTGCAGAAATATTCTGGTTTTGCGCCCAAATATCTGAATCTGCGGCGGCGTCTGCTGAAAAAACAATTGGCAAACTGAGCGGTGAAAAGTCGGCTAAAAGCGAATTGGATTTTTTGAGGCTTTCGTCATCGTGGTTAAAAGAATAATTTTCTTCAATATTTAAAATTTTAAAAAAAGGTCTTGTGTTTTTGACTGTGTGCGAAGCCGAAGACAGCGGCATTGACGAATCCAAGGAGCGTCCGGCATCAAGCGAAAAATAAATTTCTGAAAAAGTAAAGCTTGTTTTTGCGCTTCCGGAAAAGTGATTTCCGTTTTCTAAATTGCCAGTGCTTATCTGAGAACTGGTTCTTCCGTCAGCTTGAAAACTTGCGTCTTTGAGAATTGCATAATCTTTTATTTTTATAATTTCGCCGTTTTTTTGCCATGAAGTTTTTACAATATCTTGAAGAAGAAAATAAGGCGAGCTGTCCGTAAGCATAAAACTGTCAAAGGCGAGCTCTGTCTGTGTCTGCGAGACTGAATGAAATTCGGCGCAGAATCTAGTTGGAACGACAGAAATGTCGATTTTTTCGACTGAGCCGTAATTTGATTTTTTGTCGGAAAGATTTATTTTTATGTCTGAGAATTTTTGTGTCTGAGAAAGTTTTATAAGCTCTTCTGCGCTCAGTTTTATTTTTACAGCGGTTTTAAAACTTCCGTCGCTTTGAGGCCGGTCAAATGATAAAATTAAAAAAGTTTCGTCGTCACAAGTCAAATTTTTTGAGGAGAATTTTGTATTCAGCCTTAAAAACTTGTAGCCGTCGAGGTTGATTTCGCCAAAATATCTTGTGAGCGTAAAAATTTCTTCCGAAGAATTTTTGAATTCAAAAAAAGTCATGTAGTTTGAGCTTCCGGCTTTTTCGCGTGCAGTAAAAACTTCATAATCTGAACCGTTTTCTGTGCTTACAAAAAATCCCGATTCCTTTGCTTCGTAAGGTCCTGCAAAAATTCTTCCAATTTTTTTTGATTTTGAAGTGAGAATGAGCCTTCCGTCGCAGTCTGTCGCAAGAAGAGATTTTTCTTCGTCCGAAATTTTTACTGTAACAGTCTGCCATTCGCCTTTTTTTTCTTTATTGAACGCAAGTTTAACGTCTGAGTCGCATTGTCCTTCCGAGCTTCCGATTTTCCAGGTGGGAATTTGGTTTTTGTCTTCAAAGCTCAGTTCTTCATCGGCATTTACACCGAGCTGAAGGTAAAGCTCAAAATCCGAAAGACTAAAAAAGTCGGAATTTTCATCAATTTTTAAGGCGAGCGAGAATTCGCTGCAGGAAGGCAAAATTCCGGAAAGTGCCGGAAATTTAAGTGAAGTTCCTGCCCAAAAAGGTGATGTTTCTGCCGCATTTTCGGAAAAATTGGAAAAATCCCATTCAAAACTTGCCGAATAACCTGTAATCGAGGAATCAGATTGTCCGTTTTTTGCTTTGACTGAACCGTTTTTAGAGCCTTTTAGTTCAATCTTCCGTTCACTTTCGCCTGGCCGTGAGTTTAAAAACGGCAGAATGTCGTCTGGAATGGTGGCCGCGGCGTCTTTTGCAAGATAAAAGGTTTCTGTTTTTTCTTCGTCCATTCCAGAAATCAGGCATTTTCCGGTCGTATTTGAGCTTTCGAGGCTTACGGCTCCTGTATTCTTGAATTTAAAATTTTCGGCCGAATATTCAAGGCCTGTTGCTAAAACTGCATGTCCTGGAGAAGAAGTTGTTAAGGTTGTGTGATTTTTTTCGCTGTCTGTGCTTGGAAGAGCCCAGCTTCCTGCAAAAGCAAAATCTCCGCTAAGGTTTTTTGTGAACTGTTTTTTTATTCCGCCTGCCGCCGTAATTGCCCTGGAAGACGAATCTGAACAGTCTTCGTACCATTGAGCCGTTATTTTATCGGAAGCCGAAACCGAAGTTGAGAGCGTTATGCAGCCAGATTCCTTGTCGTAAGCTGCGCTCGCATCCTGAATTCCGTTTTTGTAAACAAGGACTGTTCCGCCTGTTGCATTCGTGCCGATTTCAAAGCGGTTTACAGGCGTAAAACTTCGTACGCAAACTTTTAAATCTGAAGAAGTTTTTAGCCCAAGATAAATTTCCTCAGCTTCCGTGCAAAAAGGAAATCTGTATTCTGCCGAAAGAGGAGAATTGGAATTTTTAAAAAAAACATCGGCATAAATGTGCGGTGAATTAAAAAAATCTGTCAGAACGTCCGAAAAATCGTTTTCGCCTAGGGTAACAAAAAAATTTTCATTTTGAACTGAGGTTGTGCCGGAGCAAACTGCTGCTTCTCCGGAAGATAAAAGTCCTGCGTCGTAACGGTAGCAGACAGCGTATGGTGAAAATTTCTTTGGATATTGAATATAAAAAACCTCGTTTCCGTCAATTTTTCCGGTTAGCGAAAGCGAATAGTTTTTTAAGTTTTTTGAAAAAACTTCTTGAACTTCGCCTAAAAAACCGCTGCCATTTTTTTCTTCTGCTTCTCTATAAGTTCCAAGCTCGGAACGCGCAACTGAAGGCGGGTAGGAAGAGTCGTATTCAACTGCGACAGCTGGCAAAATTCCAGAAGTTTTAGAAGCATTTGCTTCCTTTGAAAGAAAAATTGAATAATTTGAAGCGCTCAAAAGGAATTGCGATGAATTTAATTTTTTGAATGTCCGGCCGTTTTCGTCTTTGTAATTTCCGTCCGAATTTTCTACAAAAACCGACTTAACGGCAAGAACGGCTTGTTTTGAAGGAAGCACGAATTGAAAACCTGTTTCGTATGCAGAAAGTTCTATTTTTTGCTCAGAAACGCTGTTTTTCCCGTACCAGGTCTTGGATTTTGCTTCGAGAGAGTCGTACCTAAAAATTGCATCTGCGCTTAAAGTTTGTGTTTCAAAATGAGCAGAAATTCCTGGAGCAAGATTTTCGCCGCCTCCAGGATTTCGGTTTAAATCGTCAATTGAATAGCCGGATTCAAAAACAATTCCGCGGTTTGCAATCCTTGCGCTTTTTAAAATTCCGTCTCCGTAATATCCTGCCGCAACCGTGTTTTTGTCAAAATGATCTGCAAAACCAGCTTCAAAGTACCAGTGTTTTTCAAGCAAAAAAAACAGGCTAAGATTGACTTCTGATAAAATAACTGGAGTGCTGAGCGAAAGCGCCGGCGTTGAGCCGAACCCGAAACTTGAAGAAAATCCTCCGTTTACGAGGGATTTCCAGTAGCCTTCGGCAAAAAAATCGACATTTTTGTCAAAAATTGAATAGTTAAAAAGGCTTTTTTTTTCTTTAAGCGGAATTTCGTCAGATTCATCGGTTTGAGGCGGAAGCAAAGTCGAATTAAAAACAATTGAACCTGCTCCGTCTGCATTTCTTTCGGTTTGAGTAGAAACTAATGGCGAAGAAAATGTTTTTTGCGCGGAAAATATAAAAAACATTGACGGAATGACAAAAAAAACAATGCTTTTTAACGAATCTTTTCCCAAAAGCCTTGCCTTTGTAATTTTTATTCCCGGTATTTTTTTTTCTGCTTTTAAAACTGCTTCTTCAACCTTCCGTTTTTTTTCTTCATCAAAATTAAAAAGTTCCACCTGATGCGGATTTGAGGCGCTTTCTGTGTTTTGCAAGGCAAGTCCCAAAAGCCTTATTCCTTTTGAAGTGTCCGCTTTTTTGTCAAAAAGTTTTTTTGCACGTTCAAAAAGGTCGTCAATGCTGCCTATTTCTCTGGTCGAAGTTTCCTGAGCTGTTGTCGTTGTAAAATTTTCGTAGCGGATTTTTAGGCCGATCGTCCAGCTTCTCAAATTTTCTTTTCGCATCCGCCATATTACCGTGTAACTTAATTCGAGAAGGGCGGTTTCGATTGCTTCTTTTGATGTCAGGTCAAAAGGATAAGTGTTTTCTGCGCTGATTGCGTGGGTTTTTGGAGTTTGATTGAATGTTTCTTTTTCCTGACCGCGGACGGCATCGTATAAAAAAGTTCCTGTCACCTGTCCAAAAAGTGCCGCAAGAAGATTTTTAGGCTTTGAATGAAGGTCTTTTGTTGTGTTTATTCCGTTTCTGTTTAGCAGGGCGAGTGTTTTATCTCCTATTCCCCAGATTTTTTTTAGTGGAAGCGAAAGCATAAAATTTTCTTCGTTTCCTTCTTTTACTTCAAAAAATCCATCCGGCTTTTTTATTTCTGAGGCGAGTTTTGCAAGGTATTTTGTCGGCGCAAGTCCGATTGAAACTGTCAGTCCTGTTTCTCTTTTTACATCGGCCTTTATTTTTTTTGCCGTTTCGTCTGGAGGTCCAAAAAGCTTTTCTGTTCCTGTAAGGTCGATAAAGGCCTCGTCGATTGAAATCTGCTGTACGTCAGGAGAATATCGCGAAAAAATTTCCATAATTTTTCCAGACATCTCAAGATAGCGCTTCATTCTCGGATGAACAAAAATCCCGTTTGGACACAGTCTTGCCGCTATTGCGGTTGGCATTGCCGAATGAACGCCGTATTTTCTGGCTTCGTATGAGGCTGTCGAAACAACAGCCCTGCGGTCTTCCGGTTTTCCACCGACAATTACAGGAAGATTTTTCCATTCTGGATGGTCAAGAATTTCAACAGAGGCAAAAAACGCGTCTAAATCTGCATGGATGAAAAAATTTTTCACTTTGACTTATCCCCGGAAACAAAAATAGAAACGGTTTCTTTTTCAAATTCATTTTGATTTTCTGTTGCGTAAAAAGAAGTTATCGTGACGATTTTTGAAGTGTTTTTTTCCGTTGAAAACTCAATTTCAAAATTTTGCGGCGGAAAGTCAGGAATATTAAAATCCACGGTTTTTGAATTATTTAAAGCCAGATAACTGTAATTTGAATCTAAAACCGGCGTATTTTGCTCGCTCGAAATGTTTACTGAGCATCGGACTGCCTGCTTTTTTGATTTTATTTTTAACCGGCTTGAGCGGAGCATTGAAGAATCATCGTTAAAAATTTTACAAAAAAGATTTTTTTCTGTTGAATTTTCAAGAATTTGAGGATTTTCAAAGCTGTGTTTTTTGTTGTAAACAAATTTTGTTGTTAAAAAAGCAAAAATCGTTATGACGGCGGCAATTATTGCAGCAGAGATAAAGGTAAAACCTGCAATTTTTTTTAGGCTGAGAGATTTGTCCTTGTTGATGACGCGAAGGCGCACAAGAATTTTTAGCCAGATAATCTGGAACGGAAAAAGAATAAGGCTGAGCATGATGTTTACCTGTTTTCCGCTCGAAATTAAAATTTTAATGTCCGGGGCGTTTACGTTTGCAAAGTAAACTGCAACATAAGACAAAAAAGGCAGAAGCATAAGCGAAAACGTAATTATAAGCGAAAGCAATTTTGAAGAATTCCGCGTAAAGTAAATTATAAAATATTCAAGGGCGAAAACCCAAAAAACCGTAATGTCCGCCATGCTGAAAAGAAAAATATTTGCAGCCGAAACAAGAATAATCATAAAACCGTAGATGAACGATGTGCCAGGAAGCTTTAAATGTGACTGAAACAGAAAAAATACGGAAATTACAATTACGGAAATAAAAAGTTTTGCCGCAAATTGAATTACGGGATTCGCTTGGGAAATAAAAGCCAGATTTTTACAGCAGAATTGTCCAGCATAAAGCGAAAAAACACTTGCGCACAGCATTGCAGGAATAAAAAGCCAATATCTTGAAAAATCTTTCTTTGACTGAAGCCGATTTTTTCCAGTAAAGGTAAAGCAGACCAAAAAAAGAATTACAAGAATTCCGAAAATCTCGACAGAAAGTATATTTTTAAATTCGTTTATCCAAAAAGTGTGGTTTGCCAAAGTGATAAATGAATAATGAACATCATTTTTTTCGTTTTGAAAAGGAATATGATTTTGAATAAAATTTTCAAGGGCAGAAATCTGTTCAACCTTAGAAAATTGCAATTTTATGCATGGAACTCCTTCCTTAAAAAAAGCCGCCATCTGTTCATCGCCAAAAAGAAGACCTGCCCTGTAAATTGAAAGCAGTTTTTGCGGAACTGAAAAGGGAATGTTTTTGCTCAAAAAAGAATCGACAGTTTCCTTTGCAAGCCACATTGGAGTTGAACTTTTTCCGCCAGTTGTAAAAATTTCAGCTTTTGCTTTTGTGTTCTTTGAAAAGTTAATCAAGACGGCAAAATATTCTGAGCCGTCGTCTAAATTTCCTGCAAAATTTTCAGTTCCTTGTAAAAAAAACTTATATTCCGGAAAAAGACTATTTCTGTCATCAAGGGCTGTAAAAACGAATTCAACTGGAAAAGCCCTTTTCATTTTTTTAGTTTTTTCGACAAGAGACAAAATTTCGTCCGGATATTCAAAAAAATCTTCCTGGGAAATAAGAACCAGCATTGTTTTTGCCGAAGCAGCCGGCAAAGAAGGTTCAAGGCGAATGTTTACATTGAACGGAAAAACATCGTTTCCTGTCGGGGCAAGCTCAAGTCTATGAAAAGAAAAATCGGATTTTTCAAGCAGTTGTTCTGTGTAAAGAGAAAGTTCCGCTCCTTTTAGAAAATGTTTTTCGGCGCTTTTCGCCTGCGGATAAAAAATGATGTAATTCAATAGCAGTAAAGAAATTAAAAACTTCCGCAGAACTCTAAAACTCATTCTAACAGAATATAATTTGAAGGTTTACAATGCAAGCCCCTTGCAGTATAATTAGAAACGTTAGTTGGAGAAAAGATGTCTGCTGAAAAAAAATTTTCACTTAATCTACCGCTCAAAGTCATTTTGACAGAAGAGGGAGCATCACATTTTATCAGTAATAAAATTAAACTTTTGCGTTTCAGGCTTGCTGACAATATTGAAGAATATGGAATTTCGCTGAATCCATTTTCACCTCAGTCGTTGCAAAATATGATTTTGGTGAATTACATTTCAAAAATTGAAATTTCCATGTCGGAATTTGTTTCAGTTCGTCAAGAAGTTATGGATCTTTCAAAAGTTGTGGTTTATTCGCTTCTTTACAAACAGTTTGACCGCCAGCTTTTTGCGGATTTTATTCAAACTGATGCCGTTCAAAAACACAACCGTAAAAATCCCACTCAGTTGATTGATGAACGCACAAAAATGTCCGAAAACCAGCTCAGACAGATACTTGCTTCTCAAAAAGCGACTGTTCAGCTTGCAAAAAAGGAAATTTTGGATCCAGTCTGGAAATCTTTGATGGAAAACAAAGACTATTCTCTCGAAGAAAAAAATATCTATCTTCTTATGACCGAAAAGTTTTTGAACCGTCTTTCTTTGATGAACTGGTACATAATTACAAAATTCTACCGCACAGAAGGTTTTTCTCAGATCAATATCGCAATTCGCCATCTTCTTCAGGTTTATATGGAAAAGAGCCGTGTTGCCGAATATATTTCAATTCTCGTAATGGAACTTGCCCTCAACAGTGAAAATACAAATATGCGTAAGGAAGCGAAGCGTATGTTTGCAGGAATTGAAGATGTTGATGCGCTTATTTACGATCCTGAGCAGCGTGAAAAAATCGTTGCCGAATTAAAGCGCAATCATGAACAGGTTTTTATTTCTTGGAAGCTCGGCGGCGGTTCGTCTGCAATCGGAAAACAAGGAAGACTTCAGATAACCCTTTACAATAAGGACGATGAGTTTCAGGAAGTAAAGGAAAATATCGAGTCAAAGGCTTCTGCCGACACTAATAAAAAATCGTTGATTGACTTTTACAGGGAATTGCCTGAAGGGCAGGAAAGCACAGATTTGGGGCTTTATTACCTTTCTTACCTTGATGACGCCTGCAAAAAAGTGAATGTAAAGTTTGAATCAATCGTAAATCAGTTCTCTTCAAGCGATTTGACGGTCATAAACCTTATTTTTAATTTTTAGGTCAAATGAAAAGCCATCGGAATTTAAAAATAAGAATCCTGTCTTTTTGTCTCTCGTTGTGTCTGATTTTGGCAGTTTTTCTTTTTTTGTCATGTTCCGAATCGTCGGCAAATATCCTTTCTGTAAATGCGAGCGTTGTTTTTGATTACAAAGATGAAAAGTCGCTTCCAGAAACAAGTCTTTCAGTCTTTGTTCAGGGCGAATACGAGGCTCAGAGGGCGGATTTTCTTAAAATTACAAAAATTGAGGAAAATTACAGCTGGAATGTTTATTCTCCAGTGATTTTTGAAAGCCAGAACAAAAACTGGATTGGTTATCCGTCTTTGCGCGCTGCAGAAGGCAAGGCTATAAAAAACGGTGAATATGAAGTTTTGTATGCAGATGCCGCTGGAAACGAATCTGAAGAAAAGTTTTTTATAAAATATAACGAAGAAATCCTTAAGTCAAAACCAGAAAATGTCCGCAAGGCCACCGGCATAAATTTAAGCGAAGTTGTCATTCTTTTTGACAAAAACATGAATATGCTTTTTTATGGAACTGCAAAAAGAGCCTGGAAGAAAAATTCTGATATTTTAAAAGAATACAGCCGGGCTTTTTTTAAAAGACGGATTTTGACGGATGCTTCTGGAACTGTCGTTATAAAACTTCCTCTTGAAAATTTAATTGAAAAATAAAAAAGGATTTGATTTATGAATGAAATTGCAGAAACAGAAAATAAAAAATGCTCGCTTTCTGCCGAAGAGTCGATGAAGCGCACAATCCGCACTTTTGCAATTCGCGCCGGTCATTTTACAGCTTGTGAAAAAAAAGATTATGCCCAGCTTTTGCCACTTTTTGGAGTGCAATATAGAGAAGAAATTTTAGATTTTGGGAAAATTTTTGGAAATAAAAATCCGCTCGTAATCGAAATCGGCTTTGGAATGGGAAAAGCTACTGCAATAATTGCAGAAAATAATCCTGATATAAACTATCTCGGTCTTGAAGTTCATAAGCCTGGAGTTGGAAAACTTCTTGGAGAAATCAGAACACGGAATTTAAAAAATATCCGCATAATTGAACACGATGCAATGGAAGTTTTGGAAAACATGATTGCTCCTGAAAGCGTCGATGCTTTTCATATTTTCTTTCCAGATCCGTGGCAGAAAAAGCGCCATGAAAAAAGACGCTTGATTCAGAGGCCGAGAACGGACTTGATTGCTTCGCGCTTAAAAAAAGACGGCTATCTGTATTTTGTTACGGACTGGCTTCCTTACGCGGAATTTGGCCTTGAGCAACTTGAAAAAACTCCCGGCCTTAAAAACAAATATGAAGGTTACGCTCCTCATCAGCAGTGGCGGCCTGAGACTCGTTTTGAGCAAAAAGGGATTGATGCAAACCGTGTAATTAACGAGATGATGTTTATAAAGCAGTAGTTTGCCCAAAATTGTGAGAGCGTCAGCCTTAAAAAAGAGGGGATTTTATGGGAGATCTTTTTGACATAGGTCAAAGCGCAAGAATTTCAGAATTAGTTAGTTTAATAAAAAGATATCAGGCTTCTTATTACAACGGTGAAGCTGAAATTTCGGATTTTGAATTTGATAAACTCTGGGACGAATTAAAACTTTTGGATCCGAAAAATCCTGTTCTGCAAAAAGTTGGAGCGGACAGCGGAAATTTTGCAAAAGTACGCCATATTATGCCTATGGGAAGCCAGGAAAAAGCCGCCGATCCTCAGCAGTTTTTAACATGGACAAAAAATCATTCGTATTCAGAATATCTTGTTGAATACAAGCTTGACGGCGCAAGCCTTGAGCTTCAGTTTGAGCATGGAATTTTAAAAGCAGCTGTAACTCGCGGAGACGGAACTGTTGGCGATGACATTACTCTTAATGCAAAAAAAATGCACGGAGTTCCATCGGCCCTTTGCTCTTTTAACGGAAAAATTCTTGATTATACGGGCGGCGTGCGTGGCGAAGTTATAATGACGCATTCTGTTCATGACAGTTTGTATGCAGATAAGGCGAATTGCCGGAATGCCGCCAATGGTCTTATGAAAAGAAAGGACGGTCTTGGAAGCGAAAATCTAAAACTCATTGCTTACGATGCCTGGGCTTCGGATGGAAACCAGCCTTTTAAAGATGAGGAAGAAAAAATTGTCTGGCTTAAAAATTGCGGATTTAATGTTGTTCCTCTAAAAATTTGCCATTCAGCAGATGAAGTGATCGAATACCGTGCCTCAGTTATGGAAGAGCGAAAAAATCTTGAATACGACATAGACGGACTTGTTGTAAAAGAGCGGACAATAAACCATGCAGACGCAAGCCGTGCGCGCCCGGACAGACAGATTGCATTTAAATTCAGCCTGGAAGAAGCTGTGTCGGTTTTGCGCAATGTCGAATGGAGTGAATCTGGAGCAACTTATACTCCTGTGGCTGTTTTTGACGAAGTTCAGCTGAATGGAACTACAGTGCAGAGGGCGTCTCTTTCAAATCCCGAAACAATGCGAAGACTTGGCGTAAAAATCGGAAGCAAAATCGTCGTGGTAAAGAGAGGAGAAATAATTCCAAAAATCGAAAGCGTCGTTCCTGCCGAAAAAGGACAGAGCTTTTCGGAAATTCAAATTCCCGAAAAATGTTCCTGCTGCGGTTCAAAACTTACGGACGAGGGAACAAGGCTTTTTTGTCCGAATAAAAACTGCGAAAAAAGAATTTTGCATCAGCTTCTAAAATGGGTCAGTGTGATTGACATTCGCGACCTTGGCGAAACTTTGATAAGATCTCTTTTTAATTCTTCCAGGGTGCGTTCGATTAGCGATTTGTATACTCTTACGGTCGAAGAGCTGACACCGTATTTTTTGAATGCAGAAAGCCGTCAAAAAGAAAAAGAAAGCCTTGGAGCGCAGAAAGTTTATGATTCAATTCAGTCCCACAGAAAGGCAAAATTAGCCGCCTTTATCGCTGGCTTTGATATTGAAGACATGGGCGAAACTATGATTCAAAAGCTTGTTGACAGCGGATTTAACACTTTGGAAAAAATGCTTGAGGCAAAAGCTGAA
This sequence comes from Treponema sp. UBA7567, assembly GCF_002476655.1. Taxonomy (NCBI): domain Bacteria; kingdom Pseudomonadati; phylum Spirochaetota; class Spirochaetia; order Treponematales; family Treponemataceae; genus Treponema; species Treponema sp. UBA7567. Next base: position 10,651 of record NZ_DLLH01000042.1, on the reverse strand, counting down.
GATTTTTCAAAAGTCTATGGATTTGCAGAAATTTCTGCCAGAAACTTTTTTGAAGGCCTTGAAGAAAACAAAGACGAACTTGTTTTTCTCTCAAAAAACTACATTCAAGTTGAAGAAGGAAGCGCTTCTGGTGTTTTTGCAGGTAAGTCTTTCTGTTTTACTGGTGAACTTGAGACGATGAAAAGGCTGGACGCCGAATCCCTCGTAAAGGAAAACGGCGGAACATGCAAATCGTCTGTCACAAAAGACCTTTCTTATCTTGTGACAAATGACACAGCAAGCGGTTCTTCAAAAAATGTAAAGGCCGCAAAACTAGGAATTCCGGTAATTACAGAAGAGCAGTTTCTTGCTCTCTTAAAGTAGCGCTGCCTGCGAAGCGATTTCAAATTCTTAAAATCAAGCCGGATTTTACTTATCTGTCAGCTGCGCTTCGGACAAAATAATCTGCGGAGTTACATTTCCGTTAAAGACGTTGCGCTGAACTTGATACAAAATATTTATCGAATCTCCCTTGTCAAAGTCTCTGTGGAGCCGTCCTCCTTCGCCAAAGAATATTGCCGGCCACTTTGTTTCTCCAGCGTCAAGAAGCAATTTTAGGTGAACTGGATCTGGTTTTCCCATGAGAATTCCGTCTTGAATTTTCATTCCCTGGCTCAAAAATGTGAGTTCTGGATTTTCTTCGCCGTAAGGCTCAAAACGGTCGATTATATTTAGAATTTCCGGTTTTAGATATTGAGGAGGAAGTTCGGCATCGATTTCGATGTTTTCACTTTCTTCTTCGTTGTTCAGTTCAATTTCTTTGCAGAGAAGTTCAAGGCGTTTTTTGAATTCTTCCATTTTTGATTCTTCAAAACTGAATCCTGCCGCAAGGTTGTGTCCACCGTGATTTATAAAAATATCGGACATTTTGTCAAGGAAAGGCGGAAGTAAAAATCCACGGCAGCTGCGCATTGAGCCGATTGCAATTCCATCGACAACTGTGACTGCCATTGACGGAATTTTATATGTTGATGTAAGCCTTCCTGCAAGAATTCCTGAAACTCCGCGGTTTATTTCTTTGTCGATTATTACGCAGAGTTTTCCGTTGTAGTGTTTTATGCTTTCTTCTGCTGTTTTTGAGGCGATTTCCCAGGCTTTTTGACCGAGTTCTTTTCGTTTGCCGTTCATTTCGAGTATTTCGTCAGCAAGCCTGTCTCTCTTGTACGGATCCTCTTCAAGAAAAAGTTCCATTCCAAGCTCCGGCTGCCCAAGGCGGCCTGTGGCATTTAAAACAGGAACTACATTCCAGCTTAGTTTTGTGCTTGTTACCGTAGTGCCCAAAAGCTTTAGTTTTGAGAGAAGCTCGATTAAGCCTGGGCGCGCGTTTCCTGAGTTTATTGATTTTAATCCCTGTCTTACAATTATGCGGTTTTCATCTTTGAGAGGCATTATGTCTGCAAGCGCGGCTAGCGCGGCGAGCTGAAGGTCTTTTTCTTCCTGAATGCTGTCTTTTGGAAATTGTTTTGCAGTTACAGTATTGATGTAGGTTACAAAAATGTTGAAAAAGGTTTCAATTTGGGTTCCGTCAGTTTCGTTGTATTTTGCGAGAATTGACGCTTTTTTTAAATCTAAAAGGCTTTTTTCTGAAAACTGAGGAAATATTTTTGAAATTTCATTTCTGAGATCGAGAACGTTGAATTCGATTGCAGAGCCGAACGTTTCATTCAAAATTTTCATGGTTTCGTTTTTGTTCCATACAAAAATTTGCTGTCCTGTCAAAAAAGAGAGAAATTTTGTCTTTGAAAAAGGCACGCTCAATGGAGCTATTTTTTGAACTAAAATTTCCTGTTTTACGAGGTTCCGGACTTTCATGCATTCGATTACATTTGTTTCGTTTTCTTTTCGCGCTGCAAGCAGGCAAATTTCCTGTTTGTAAAGCTCAGATTTTGCAAATCGGAGGGCCGCGGCGGTTTTGCAGGCGATTGCTGCTCCAGAAATATCGTGGAAAGGATATTGTGAATCTTCGCATTTTTGGTCAATGATTATTGCCGGGCTTGGAAGCTGTTCTGGAGGGTTGTGGTGGTCAAGAACTATTGTGTCAATTCCGAGTTCTGCCGCATGTGCGATTTCTGCGTTGTTTGAAATTCCGCAGTCAACCGTAATGATGAGTGTTCCGTTTTTTTTGTAAAATTCGTCTACGGCTTCGATAGAAAGTCCGTAACCGTCATTTCCGCCCGGAAGCTTCCATTCAACTTCGATTCCCATAGACTTGAGCTGTTCGTATAAAATTGTAGTGCTTGAAATTCCGTCTACATCGCGGTCTCCAAAAATCAGTACGATTTCTCCTTCCTCCTGAGCCTGAAGAATTCTGTCAACAGCGTCTTCCATTGCAGAAAATTCAAACGGATTGTGCAAAAATCTTTTGTCATCTTCCAAAAAATAAAGTATGTCGCTGCTTTTTGTAATTCCACGGCGAATCAGAATTGAAGCGGTGATTGCGTCAATTCCGTATTTTTGTGTCATTTCTTTTACTGATTCTTTTAGAACCGGTTTTTTTATCCATTTTTTCATTTTTTATATCCTGTTTTTATTTTTTTTTACTTAAAGAATAGCAATTCCTGATTCAAGCGAAAGGAATTTTGTTCCGCATACATTTTGAATTAAAAAATAGCAAAAGTCTTTTAATTCAATCATTGTTTTTTCATCAATTATTATTTTGCGGACGTCTTTTGGTTTTAGAACTGAAACTGCCTGAAGATATGTTAGCGAAGTTTTGGAAAGAAAAAAACTGTTTCGATTTTCTGTCTGAGCGTTTGAAAGGCAGTCGTTGCACACAAATCCGTTTTCGCGTTCGCTGTACATTCCGCAGTAAGTTTGCGCGTTTTGGTCAATTTTGCCGGCTAAAAAAGATTTTCCGCATTGGCGGCAGAATTGCGTGTCCGGCCTCATTCCCAAAATTCCTATGTAACGCCACAAAAAACGGATAAGACCGAGCCGGCTGTTGTTTTCTGTGCTCTGTTCCATTCCGTCCAAAAGTCCGTTAAGAAGGCAGAATGCCTGTTCCGGGCTTCCTGCGCAGCGCGACTTTATTATGATTTCCGAAGCAAAGCTTGCCGCATAGGTTTTAAAAAGATTTTCTCTAAACGACGGATGGTAGGATTTTACGTCAAAATCGGTTATTTTGCAGGAATTTTTTGTTTCGTCTTTGTAAAGATACGCAGTTCCGCAGTTAAACGGGCTTACAAGCGAACGAAATTTGCTTTTTGGTCCGCCATAAAGAGTTGCGTAAACAATTCCGTCTTGAGGAGTAAGAAGCGTTACAGAACGGTTGTTTTCTCCAGACTGTTTGAGAGCAAGAATTGTTGCAAAAGTAGATGAACTGCGCATAAATTTATTATAATTTGAAAAACTGATTTAATAAATACTAGACAGCATTTTTAGATTATAATATAATCGAGTATTCATATTAACTTGGGGGATAGTGTAATGATTTTTCCTTTGGAACAGCTTGTAAAATTTTCAGGAAACGTTTATGAGATTACTGTCGCAGCAAGTCGCCGGGCTTATCAGCTGGCAATGATGAAAGATGCCGAAATTGACCGTAATGACGGCAAGGTTGTATCTCTTGCAGCAAAGCAGATTTTTAACAACACTATTCAATACAAAAGAATTGAACAAAAGTAATTTACATCGGATTTAATCTCTTGACGAAAGACTTTAAATTGATGATAATTAGTATACTAATTTGATTAAGGAGTGCCCATAATGCCTTGTGGTAAAAAAAGAAAGCGCCAGAAGATGGCTACACATAAGCGCAAGAAGATGCTTAGACGCAATCGGCATAAGAGCAAGTAACATCTTTTTTGGTGTTTTGATATATGCCCGTAGAATAGACCGCGGTAGTTTTTTACTTCGCGGTCTTTTTTTTCTTCAAAATTGTAAAAATCAGTTTTTTGTCTTACAATAAAAATAATAGAAGATTGTTATGTTGCTTTCCAAAATAAATTCGCCTGATGATTTAAAAAAAATCCCGGAAGACCAGCTTCCGAAACTTTCAGAAGAAATTAGAAAAAAAATTATTGAAGTAGTCGGAAAAAACGGCGGACATCTTGCTTCAAACCTTGGTGTTGTCGAGCTTACGATTGCGCTTCACAGGGTTTTTAATTCACCGGAAGATGCAATAATTTTTGATGTAAGCCATCAGTGCTATGCGCACAAAATGCTCACTGGCCGTTTTTCGGATTTTTCAACTATAAGGCAAAAAAATGGACTTTCTGGTTTTACCAGAAGAACTGAAAGCAAGCATGATTTTTTTGACAACGGTCACGCTTCGACTTCGATTTCTCAGGGGCTTGGGCTTTTGACCGCCTGGGATTTACAGAAAAAAAACGGAAAGGTTGTCGCTGTAATCGGAGATGGCTCTTTGACCGGCGGACTTGCGCTTGAGGCTATGAACCATGCAGGCCAGCTTGGAAAAAATCTTATAGTTGTTTTGAACGACAACAAAATGTCAATCAGCGAGAATACTGGAGCTGTCTCAAAATATCTTTCTAAGCTTACAATGTCTGGTTTTTATCAGAATATTCGCCACAAAATTGATCTCGCGCTTTCAAAAATTCCAAATTCAAACAGGCATATCGGAAAATTTGTCTACAGATTTAAGCGTTCGCTAAAGGCTCTTTTTTTAAGCAATAATTTTTTTACAGATTTAGGTTTTGAATACGTCGGACCTTTGGACGGACATAATATCGGTGAGCTTGAAAATGTTTTTAAGGACGTAAAAAAACTTCAAGGACCGGTCGTGGTTCACGTAGTTACAAAAAAAGGAAAAGGGTATTCTCCTGCTGAGAATGATCCGGCGGCTTTTCATGGAATTGGACCGTTTTTAATTTCTGACGGAAAAGTTGAGCATTTTGATACGATGAGCTTTACCGAATGTTTTAGCCAGACTTTGCTTGAGCTTGCGGAAAAAGATAAAAAAATTACTGCAATTACGGCGGCGATGGCAAAAGGAACTGGTCTTGATGCTTTTGCAAGGCATTTTCCTGAAAGATTTTTTGATGTTGGAATCGCTGAAGAGCATGCGGTAACTTTTGCTTCTGGACTTGCGGCTGGCGGACTAAAACCTGTGGTTGCAATCTATTCAACATTTATGCAGCGGGCAGTTGATCAGATTATTCATGATGTTGCATTGCCGGAATTTCCGGTAGTTTTTTGTTTGGACAGGGCAGGACTTGTTCCGAGCGATGGCGAAACTCACCAGGGCATGTTTGACATTGCGCTTTTGAGGACTGTTCCAAATTTAAAAATTCTTTCTCCTGCGACCGCTGTTGATTTTAAGCTCAGTCTTGAATGGGCGCTTTCTCAAAACGGACCTGTCGTGCTTCGTTATCCAAAATCAACTTGTCCTACAGAACTGAAATGTTTTTCTCAAAAAATCGAAGAAGGAAAGGGCATTTACGTAAAATGTGAAGAATTTGCGCCTGCTTTGAGCCTGAAATTTGATGAAAATGAATTGGAAGCTGTTTCAGTTCAAAAAAATAAAAAGTCAAAATCCGTTCTTTTTGTTTCTACAGGAAGCATGCTTTCGGAAGTGATTCAGGCGAGCCGCAATCTTATGATTGAAAACATTGAGGCTGATATTTATTCACTGAGATTTTTAAATAAGGTTGATATAAATCATCTTTTTGAATATGCAAAAAATCGAGATGCGGTTATATTTGTTGAAGACGGAATATGCCGCGGCGGTGTGAGTGAAGAGCTTGAATATGAATTGTTAAAACGTGGATTTAATAAAACTGCGGTCAATGCTTTGCCGGAAAAATTTTTAAATCAAGGAACCCGCGGTGAAATTTGCGAAGATGTAAAAATGGATCCCCGGAGCCTTGCGGAATGTGCTTATAAGGTGGCTTATAGAAAATGATTTCATTAAAACTTGCAGATAAGACTATTACGACAGAAAAAAACGCCTTCGTAATGGGAATCGTAAATGCGACTCCAGATTCATTTTGGGAAGGAAGCCGCGGCGGAGCTAAGATGGCTCTTGAACAGATTGAACAAGGCGCGGATATTATTGACCTTGGCGCAGAGTCTACAAGGCCTGGCTCTTATTATGTAAGCGAAGATGAGCAGATAAAAAGGCTTGTTCCGGTTTTAAGAGAAATTCGCCGTCATTCGGATATTCCTGTTTCGATAGATACGAGAAAATACTCTGTTTTGAAAGCCTGCCTTGACGAAGGTGCTGACATTTTGAACGATGTTTCCGCCCTTGAAGACGACGAAAAACTTTCAGGACTGTGCGCGGAATCAAAAATTCCTGTAATTTTAATGCACAAGCGCTCTACTCCGGACGTTATGCAGAGCAATACCGAATATCAGGATATTTTTAATGAAGTTGACCTTTATTTGCGTCAGAGAGTTGAATACGCTTTAAAGCATGGCATATCTTCTGATAAGATTATTGTTGATCCAGGAATCGGCTTTGGAAAGAATATGACTGACAACTGCACTTTGATCAGGAGATGCGGACAGCTGTGCGATTCAAAATATCCGGTTTTAATGGCGCTTTCCCGAAAAACTGTAATCGGTCAGCTTTGCAACCGTGAAATTCAGGACAGAATGATTGGAACTGTTGCTGCGGATTTGATTGCTGTTATGAACGGAGCAACTCTTGTCCGCGTTCATGATGTAAAAGAAGCAATAGATTCTCTAAATGTTTTAAAAGGAATTGGAGTATAGATTGAACGGATTTGAAAATCTTCTTCATGTTTATGATTTTATACGGCCGTTTTTAGATATTGGTGTAATGGCCTTTATTTTGTACAAGGCATACGAGATAATTGTCAAAACAAATGCCCTTCAGATAATAAAAGCCGCAATTGTCGTTGCAATGGCCTATGCTGTGGCGCTTTTGCTTCATCTTTCAATGCTGCTGTGGGTTCTTCAGAAACTTGCTCCTGGACTTGTTGTCTGTTTTGCGATTGTATTCCAGCCGGAACTTAGAAAGGTTTTCTTAAAACTTGGACAGAGCCAGTGGTTCACTTTTGGAAACCGTTCAAGGCATACTTATGTCGATACCGTAATCATAGCTGCCGAAATGCTTTCAAAAATGAAGAGAGGCATGCTCGTAGTTTTTACACGCCATACAAAAATTGATGACATTATTGAAACTGGAACACGTCTTGACGCAGACCTTTCAAGCGCTCTTCTTGTGACGATTTTTGGTCATGACACGCCTTTGCATGACGCCGCCTGCGTCGTTCAGAACGGAAAAATAATCGCCGCAGGTTGTTTTTTGCCTTTGAGCGAGCAATATGATATTAAAAAAACATTTGGAACAAGACACCGTGCCGCCCTTGGAATGAGCGAAATAAGCGATGCTGTTGTTCTTGTCGTTTCAGAAGAATCTGGAGCGGTTTCCCTTGCTTACGACAGTCAGCTTCACTACGATTTGAACCCGAACCAGATTACAAAACAGCTCGAAAAACTGTTGGAAATGACGCCTGCGCAAAAAACGATAGAGGACACTATTGATGAAAATAAAGGACTTTATTGAAAAAATTACGGAAAACTGGCCGGTAAAGGCGAGTTGTGTTCTGCTTGCAATATGTATTTATGTTTTTTATACGCTTTCGCTTCAAGATTCTAGGTCTTTTACAGTTCCATTAAAAATAAAAAACGGTTCAGGAATTGTGCCTGTAAGTCCGTATCCTGCAAATGTAAAAATAAAATTAAAGGGAAAGACAGAAGATATTGCTTCTCTTCAAAAAAACAGTTTTTCTGCCTACCTTGATCTGAACTATCTGCCAAAAGACGGAGTCTACAAGCTGCCGGTTCTTGTTGAGCTTCCTCAGCAGGCTCTTTTGCTGGATACTCTTGAAGTTACTGTTTCGCCTCAGGAAGTCAATTTAAAGGTTGAGGAAAAAATTTCAGCCTTTGTGCCGATTTCGCCTCTTATAAACGGAAGTCCTGCGCATGGCTATGAGATAAAAAATATTACTGTAAAACCGGACACAGTTGAACTTACAGGACCGCGCTCGATGGTTCAAAACTGCACGAGGCTTCAGACAAAGGCTGTTTCTGTAAAAAATGCGGATAAAAGTTTTGCTTCTCCTGTTTTGCCGGAAAATCCTGGCTTGTATTTAAAATTTAAAAATAATGATGAAAAACTTACAGTTACGGTCGAAATTGCGCCTGTTGTTTCGGAAAAAAGTTTTTCTGTTCAGACGATAGATGTAAAATATTTGCCGAAGGAATTTGTAGTTTCATCTCAAAAAAATTCAGGAATATTAAATTTAGGCGGAAAACTGGTTGATTTAGAGAAATTTAGCGTTCCTAATGGTTCTCTTTTTGTAAATGCGTCGGAGATTTCTGAACCAGGAGTTTATGAGCTCGATGTAAAATCGTCAGTTCCTGCAAAATTTACAGTTCAGGATTTTTCTCCTAAAAAAATAAAAATTACCGTCGAAAAAATTAAGGTTGTAGATGAGCTTGAAGAAAAAGTTGGAGATGTGATTGCTTCTCCGGCGAATGAAATTCTTCCAGAAAAAATTGAATTGACAGGCGGACAGTCAGGCGAATAATGGTTTATGGAATCGGAACGGACATTTGCGAAGTAAAAAGGTTTGAAAAATGGCTAAAAAAAACAGAACTATTCTTGCGTTTTTTTAACGAGAAAGAGCAGTTTTCCGGTGATTTTAGTCAAAATGAAGGAGCGACCTGCCGTCACTATGCGGCTCGGTTTGCCGCGAAAGAAGCGTTTTCCAAGGCTCTGGGTACAGGATTTACCGGCCTGAGGTTGAATGATTTTTACGTCGCCAAGGATAAAGCCGGAAAGCCGTTTTTTGAATTTGGAGAAAAAACTAAAAAAAATCTGGAAGCCAAAATAGGAAAAGACCTCAATATTCAGCTTTCTATAAGCCATGAAAAAGAATATGCAGTTGCTTTTGTTATAATCGAAAAATTGGGTTAGAATATTTTTATAAAGTAAAAATCTGGAGAATCTATGTTGTACCGCAGTTCAAAAAAAGTTGAAAATCCTGGAAAAAAGCCAAAGATTTCCTATTGGTCAAAAAACAAATGCCATTGCCCGGTCTGCCAGAATAATTTTGAGCGTGAGGAAATGCTTTCCGGTTCTGGCCGAATGATTGCCGGCGAACTGACTGACGAACTGCACCGCATTTTTGAGCCTTCTGCAAAATACGGCCAGATTTATCCGGTGATTTATTCAATCGGAGCCTGCCCGAAATGCCATACTGCGCTTTTCTGGAGCGATTTTGAAGAAATTCAGGACAATAATTCTCTAAATGAGCTTTTGGCGGACAGCAAAAAACGCAAGGAAATTGTAAACAACATGTTTCCTTATTATGAATTGACGAGAGAACGAAACCTTCTTGACGGAGCGGCAATGTATTATCTTGCGCTTTTGTCTTACGAAAAAGTAGATCTTTCGTATGCGCCGACTATGAAAAGGGCGATAATTTCGCTTCGCCTGGCATGGATTTGCCGCGATTTACAGAAACTTGTCCCTGAACATAATTATGACTATGCGGCCGAAGTTTTTTACAGAAAAGCCCAGTTTTTTTACGAGCAGACTTTGATTAACGAGACTCAGAGAATCGAAACGATTGCAAAAATTACGAATTTTGGACCTGATGTAGACAAAAATTATGGTTATGACGGCGTAATCTATCTTAATTCGCTTTTGGAATACAAATACGGACAAAAAGAAGACATGCAGATGCGGTATAAAAAACTCGATGCAAACAAGCGTTCTATTGCCCGAATTTTTGGACTTGGAAAATCTTCAAAATCAAAACCTGGACCGCTTTTGGAAAAATCCCGCGACCTTTACGACAAGCTGACGGCAACTTTGAACGAAGCCAATATTATTTCGGTTGACGATGAATAGAGTTTTTTGAAAATTCAATTTGCGAGAAAAAGGCGGTTATTTTGCGTAATATACTCTTGACAATTTCTTATGACGGAACCGATTTTTGCGGCTGGCAGCGGCAAGATTTTGCAGATAAGGGAAAAGCAGTCAGAACTGTCCAGCAGACTGTGGAAGATGCGCTGGAAAAACTCCATAAACGGAAAATTTCATTGCAGGGATCTGGAAGAACGGACAGCGGTGTCCATGCGTTTGCGCAGGCAGCGAATTTTTATTCTCCAGTGGATTCGATTCCTGTAGAAAAATATCCTGTGGCTTTAAACTGTTTTTTGCCGGACGACGTGCGGATTATGGATGCAAGTGTGGTTGATGAAGATTTTTCTGCCAGAAGAAATGCAACGAGCCGTGTTTACAGATATTTTATAAATACAGGAAAACCGTTTGCAAGCCAGATGAGATATGTTTGGCCGATTTATTACAGACCGGATATTGAAAAATTGAATAAGATGGCCGAATGTCTGCATGGCGAAATTGACTGTTCGACATTTGCCGCGGCCGGAGACCAAAGCGTTTCGATGTTCCGTTATATTGATGATGCGCATTTTTTTTACGAAGGCGAAAATCTTGTTTTTCAAATTGAAGCAAACGCCTTTTTGTGGAAAATGGTCCGCTCGATTACAGGAAGCCTGATTTATTTTGAGCGGATGGGAAAAGACGCTGAATTTTTTAAGGAAGTCTTGGAAAGCAAAGAACGCAAAAATGCAGGTCCGACAGCGCCTGCAA
>NZ_DLLH01000013.1:107552-112979 GCF_002476655.1 Treponema sp. UBA7567 | reverse complement strand
AATTATAAAACTCGAAATTAAAGGTAATTAAATATTCATAAAAAAAGCGCGCCTTCAAAAATTGTCTCAAAATTTTGAAGGCGCGCTTCACGCTTAAAACTAAACTTTTTTAAAATTCCGCCTCGTCAGGATTTCTCGCAGGCTTGATTTCAAGATTTTTCAGATTTGCAATTTTATCCATGTCTTCAGCGGACAGCTCAAAATCAAAAATTTTAGAATTCTCTTCAATCCGCTCTGGATTTACGCTTTTTGGAAGAGGGACAATATTCTGCTGCAAGCTCCAGCGAATGCAAACCTGGGCAATTGTATGGCTATATTTTTCCGCAATTTGCCGAATTTCTTCATTTTTAAAAATTCCGCCGGTTCCGAGAGGGCTGTAGCCTTCAACAACCATTCCCAGATTCCTGCTGTACAAAGCAAGTTCGGTCTGCGGCTGGCCAGGACAAACCTTAATCTGGTTGACCATAGGCTTTATTTTTGCAGTTTTTAAAAGCTCATCAATGTGACGCTCACAAAAATTAGAAAGACCAATAGCCTTAAGCTCGCCGGCTTCGCAGGCCTCTTCCATAGCTTTCCAGCTTTCGGCATTTGCTTTTTGCCAGCATGAACGGAATTTGAGCGGATTCGGCCAGTGAATCAAATATAAGTCGACATAATCCAGCCCCAATTTTTCCAAGGAACGCCCAATGGCTTTTTGAGTATTTTCGTAGCCGTGGTCTTCGTTCCAAAGTTTTGTCGTAATAAAAAGCTCAGAACGCTTAACAGGGCTTTCTTTCAAAAAGTCGGCAACCGCCCTGCCCACACTTTCCTCGTTGCCGTAAGCCGCCGCCGTGTCAATATGGCGGTAGCCAAGCCTTAAGGCCGCCAAGACCGCATTGTAAGCCTCGTCTCCGTCCAAGCTCTGCCAGGTTCCAAAGCCAAGGCAAGGCATTTTAGTTCCATTGGATAAAAAAACAGCAGATTTTAAAGATTCAAAACACGAAAAATTTTCCATAATTGCAAGCCTCCAAAAAAAACAAACGCTCTAATTGAAGAATAAGGCAAAGCCTAAAAAACCGCAAGATAAGATTCTGACAAAGCCATAAGCAAGCCCGGCAGATAAAAAAATCCCCCGCAGAATTGAAAACCGCATCTCAAAACCACGGGGGGAAATAATTTATTAAAAAGTTACATTAAAAATTATTTTATAGCACCAATGAACGGCAGGTATTCTTTTTTTCCTTCAGCACTGTTAAGAGTAATCTCCATAGCCTCAGCAGATTTTACAAAATAATAATCTCCGTAAAGGTCGGTTCTGCCGCTGTCAGACTTGTAGCAGTCCTCACCATTATATGAATGCGTGCCAATATATTCCTGTGCAAAGTCAGAGTTAGCGCAAGAAATCACGTAAGGGCTATCTGCTGTTCCATACTTACAAGTTCCTGCCGCAAGAACATATGAACCTGCTGGAAGTGAAATCTTGATAACTGAACTGTTATCGCTCTTAACTTCAGCTCCATGTCCGTTGCTGTTTGTTCCGCTCACTGTTACAGAAAGTTTTCCGTCTGTATATGTGCCGTCAGCTGTAAATGGGCATATCCACGTATTAGATGTTTCTTCTCCATAATCATTATTCTTACTTGCATCTTCTTCTGCGTCAAACGCTGTCTCAAGACCTGCAAGGTAGTCTTCTGCGTATGTAGTTCCTGATACATACGCATCGTCTTCCACTTTGTAAACACGGTTAAGAATTGCTCGGCGGCCGTTGAATTCTTTGTTGTAGTCATCTGCTGAAATTTCTTCAACATGGTCAAGCTTATTGTTTGTTTCAATGCTACCAGTTAAGTTGTAGTATTTCAGGCCGATTTTGTCTTCTTTGCTGTCAAGGTATGAGTAAACGCTTGCATCGCGCCAGAGGTCGCTGCTTGTTGCTCCTGTTCCTTCATTTGAGAAGCTAACATTGACAATAGCAATCTGATCATAGAAGTCGCCTACGCCTGCATTGCGTCCAAGATAGTTTGTTACTCCGTCATTTACTTTTACAGTAGAGTTAAGAAGTACATAGCCTTTTCCAACTTTTGCAGCAGATTTTGAGCCAGTGCGTGCTACAAAAAGAACTGAAACTGAATAGTTAGAATCTGCAGCTTTTGCATCATCATAAAGACATACAAGATCACATTTCTCAAAGAGCGCTACGTCAGAGTAACCCCAAATGTAGTCCGTATCTCCTTCAATGTAGCAGTTGTAGAACCAAGCCTTGCCTTTTGTACAGATTGTGTCCTGATGTGAAAGGAAAGAACAGTTGTTAGCAGAAACATTGTTTGTAGCTTTGTAATAAAAAGCTTCTGCCTGCGTGTCTGCTGTACCGACTACAGAACGGTCGCAAGTATTTTTTAGAGTGATGTTGTCAAGAACTACTTTTCCAGCTGCGTCGCCAAAATACATTACAGAACGGGTGTCCATAGAGCCGTTCCATTTGTTAAGGTTTGTCCACTGTATAACAGTGTCTTTTCCGCGAGCCTGTGAACCAGTTCCCTTAATAGTGATATTTGCACCGCCATTAAAATGTACAAGCTCACGGTATGTGCCTGGAGCCACTTCGATTGTAAAATCGCCTGTATTTGATCCGATTGCAAGAAGCGCGCCGTGTACAGTACGGAAGTCAGCTGTAGCAGTTTCGCTTGAGTCTACTGTAATTGTAGAGCCTGCTGTTTTTGCAGTGCGAATTGTGAAACTCCAAGATGGAGCGTCTTTGTTTCGTGCAAAGCCGTCAAAGTCTTTTCCGTTAAGTTTTGCTGTGATTACATTTTTCGGAATTGCTACAAAATATGTTTTTCCAGATTCGAGAATTCCATAATGAGGTGTAAAATAAACATTGTTGCCTTCTGTACGAATCAACTGGTCTTTTACTTTTATTTCAACGTTTGCCTGATTTTTGCCACTCGGAACATTGATTGTCTCGTCAGAAGCCTTGATTGTATCAACCCAGTTTCCGTCTGAATCATAAATTGAGATTGCTCCTGTTGAAGAAACTACAGGCTCGTTGTCAAATGTGATTCTGAATTCACCGTCTTCAAATACATCTGTTGCCTTTGCTGCCGGGTAAACAGTTGTAAGCTCTCCATAACCATCTGTTGCGTTGAAATCTTCGACAACAACTTGAATTTCAGCAAAAATGTAGCTTGCGCCTGCATTCATTACTTTAATTGTTGTTCCTGTTGTAGGAGCAATGCCGGTTATTTTCAGAGTTCCTGCCTTGTCGTCTTCCACTTTGAGCAGTGAATCGTCATAATCAAGAGTTACGCCGGAATTTTCTCCGCCGGCTGTTGATATATAAGACACTGTTGTCTCGCCGTTAAGGAGAAGCCGCGCAGAATTTGCTCCAAGAGAAAGTGCAGAAAGCACACTTTGCTCATCTAGTCCGTCAAATGTATAAGTTACATCTCCAAACTTAATCTTGATATTGCTGTACTTTATATTTTTTGCGGTTGTGCCGCCAAAAGCTGGATAAACAACATCGCTTTTTGCATGATAAAGAGGCGTTGTGTTTGTGCCAGTTGTGCCAGCTTCATCTGTTACAGAGTAAACTATAGAAGTTGTTGAAGCATCTTCTGTATAATTTTTAGCTGTAAATTCTGCTTTAAAATGATATTTTTTGCCTGCTGCAAAGATTACTGAAGGTGTGAGGCCGTTTCCGCCGCCACCTAGCGTACAGCTTACATTTTTAATATTCTGCGCAGTAACAAGGGAATATCCTTTTCTGTCGCCTCCAGTTACAGAAATAAATCCAAGTCCAACATGGCCCGATGTAGCAACAACTTCGACATCCGCTTCAATTGTTACATCTTGTGTCATGTCTACAACTTTATTGAATACGAGATAACCTTCCTGACCGCCGCTTGAAGCAGAACCTGTAATTGTCATATCCGTATCTGCCCAGACGGTGTCAGCAGCATTGAATTTTACAAGATGCGCAGTTTTTTCAACTACTGTACCCGAACCACCAGTACCGCCACCATTATTCTCGCCATCACCGTCGTCATCGTCCGATTTACAGGCAGTAAACGCGGAGCCAAATAAAGCGAGTGCCGTCAAAACAGCCAGCGCTTTCCACATTTTTTTCATAGAAAATCCTCCATTTTTTGCAAAAAATCCACCGGACAGCCGGCAGATTTCCGCTTATATTAAACTCTAAATGCCAAGTAAAATTTCATAAATATAAGTTTTGAGTAATTTTATTAAAAATTTTCAGCATTTTTGACCAATTCTGTCTAAAAAAAACAATTTGTAATATTTATTATATAAAATATCGCTGTTATAATTATAAAATATGCTTATTTGAACAAAATCCTAAAAAAATGATTATATTTTAACCTTTCAAATAGCAAAATTTTACATTTTTTATTTTTAGGAGCGAGCCGCAGCCACAAGCCGGCTCTGCACGGTTCCGCTTTCGCTCCATTCAAAGGGCGGAAAACTTTTCCTCCCTTTGAACGCTCCGCGCCGTTCCGATCCGGGCTAAGTTTTTCTGTCATTATCTATCATAACTGTCATTATCGGGCTTGACCCCTGTCATTATCGGGCTTGACCCGATAATCTAACTATTTTGTCATTATCCGGCTTGACCCGATAATCCATTGGATAGATTGCCGTGTCAAGCACGGCAATGACAGCTTGTCATTCCCGCATTTGACAACTTGTCATTCCCGCATTTGACAACTTGTCATTCCCGCCCTTAACAGCTTGTCATTCCCGCACTTGATGCGGGAATCTCTAAACAGCTGCCATTCTTGAGCCTGCCCTGCTTGTCATTATCGGGCTTGACTCCTGTCATTATCGGGCTTGACCCGATAATCTAACTATTTTGTCATTATCCGGCTTGCCCCGATAATCTAACTATTTTGTCATTATCCGGCTTGACCGGATAATCCATGCGGATAGATTGCCGTGTCAAGCACGGCAATGACAGCCTTGTCATTCCCGCACTTGGCAACTTGTCATTCCCGCATTTGACAACTTGTCATTCCCGCACTTGGCAACTTGTCATTCCCGCACTTAACAGCTTGTCATTCCCGCACTTAACAGCTTGTCATTCCCGCACTTGATGCGGGAATCTCTAAACGGCTGCCATTCTTGAGCCTGCCCTGCTTGTCATTATCAGGCTTGACCCCTGTCATTATCGGGCTTGACCCGATAATCCATGCGGATAGATTGCCGTGTCAAGCAACGGCAATGACAGCCTTGTTAGCATGGTAATAAAGAGGCAATTAGTGCAGTAAATGGGTGTTGATTAGTACAGTAATTGGGTGTTTATTACTGCGGTAAATGGGTGTTTGTTAGTGCGCTAACTAAGTGTATTTCGTACTTTTTACGGCCATAAAAACTTTTCATGTTAACTTAATCTCCATTATTTTAATTACTAGGCTTAATTTCGAGTTTTGTAAATTT
>NZ_DLLH01000013.1:91568-107466 GCF_002476655.1 Treponema sp. UBA7567 | reverse complement strand
TTTCAAGAAATCCTAAAACTCAACATTTGACCTGCTATTAAAACAATTTAGAGCAAAAAGAGCCTTCCTGTTCCAAGCGGAAAGCGCTTCCTGTTAGAACAGGAATGTAATTCCGGCTAGAGCTGGAAAGGGCTTCCTGCTAGAAGAGGAAGCAGCATTGCTATAATCAAAAAACTGACAGCCGCCTGCGAATATAATTAGCCCAAATGTCGAGTTTTATAATTTAATGTCATTATCGGGCTTGACCGGATAATCTACCTGTTTTGTCATTATCGGGCTTGACCGGATAATCCATTGGATAGATTGCCGTGTCAAGCACGGCAATGACAGCCTTGTTAGCACAGGAATGACACTTAAATTACTGTTCTCATCAAAACTCGGCATTCGGGCTATATAGCCAGAGAACCTGAAAAAACTATCAAAAAAACAGCTTTTTTTTCTCAAAATATGTCAAAAGTTGGCAAGCGGCTACACCGGGCTCGCAAAGCGCGCAAGATACTACCAGGGCTTGATGGACGTGGACAGCATACAGTTCGGGCGGGAATACAGCGCGCTGAAGGACAGCTACGTGATTTTCCTGTGCCTTGGGGACGCCTTCGGCCGCAGGCTTCCGGTCTACACGTTCCGCTACAGGGCGGAGGAGGACAAAAACATACTTATGGACGACGGGACGGTCAACATCTTTTTCAACGCGGCCATGTATGATAAAATGCGCTCGGAAGGGTTGCGTTCATTTTTTAAGTACCTTTGCGGAAAAACAGCAAAAGACGATTTTACAGACAGGCTTTCCGCATTGGTGGAGCGTGTAAAAATGAATGCCCAGTGGAGGCACAGATATATGACAATCGAACAGGAGATTAAGCTGCAGGCAAGAAATTTGGCAAAAGACATGGCACAAGACATGGCACGAAACATGGCTAACGATATTGCTCAGAATATGGCTCAAGGTATAGCAAAAAATATGGCACAAGACATTGCTAACGAAAAGACTCTCGAAACTGCCAAAAAAATGCTCGAAAACAATATCCCGGCAGAAATTATAGCTAAGTGCACCGGGCTGGAGCTTTCTCAGGTTGATAAGCTAAAAAAATAAAAAATTTTTAAGGCGCCTTGGTTTTACAGTTGCGGTAAACAGGGCGCTTTTTTATTATGCCGGGCGGCAGGCTCTACAATCAGGTTGAGATGCCAAATAAATATCTTTGCTGTCATTATCCGGCTTGATCCGATAGTCTATCTGTTTTGTCATTATCCGGCTTGACCGGATAATCCCATGTGAGGAGATTCCCGCATCAAGTGCGAGAATGACGGGAGAAGGCAAGTGCGAGAATGACAATGAAGCAAGCACAGGAATGACGGGAGAAGGCAAGCACGTGAATGACAAAAAAAGAAAGTACGGCAATGGCGCTTAGCCGCCGCGCTGGAATGTCATTTGGAACTTGTTAGCCCTATTGTTCGTTGTTCTGGAAAAATTCCTTAAAAAAGTAGGAAAATAACAAACTTTCGTCTTTCAAGTTACAAATTTGACAGAAAATTTACAAAAAATAACATTGACTATAAAAAAACAGGGATTTATAATTTGAGACAAAGGGAATTAAAAAAAACCGTTGGTTTAAATTCCATAGAAAAATAGGAGGATTTTTTAAATGAAAAAAATCGTTTCAATGTTGGCTATTGCAGCATTGACTCTTGGTGCAGTTTCTGCGGCTGATTTTTCTGTTGAATATGTAACAAAAGGAAGTATTTACACAGAAAGATCTACAACACCTGCCGGATCTACAAAGAGTACAGTTAATAGCAAAGCATTTCTTGATCAGGATGGCTATGATGGCGATTCTGCATCAGATTTAGTTATGTCTGCATCTGGAGACGCTGGTGGAGTTTTACTCGACATTGATGTTGATGCTCGCGATAAGACAATTAAATTCGATCAGGTATATGGCTGGATGAACTTTGGTCCAATTCAGCTTACAACAGGCAAATGGTCAGGACGCTACGTTAACCGCGTTAGAGAAGATGCTGGTAGCTGGGCAAATGATGATTTTGAGCGATTTAAGCCAGGTATTGTAACTGGAGATGATGGAGAAGGCGCTAAGGATGTTAATGCTTATGACGTAGACAATCTTACTGCAGTAAAAGGAAAAAACCAGATTGCTACAGCTCTTGCATATACAAGCCGCCCGAACGATTCAACATATTTTATGGCTAAAGGTTTAATCGTAACAAATAACTGGGGCAGCGCAGGCCAGTTTGATTCTGACAAAAATTATAGCGATGGAAATCGTGACTTTATTTTTGAATCTGGCTTTGCTGGAGAAGTTGCTTTCCGCCAGGAAGGTTTAATCGACATAAACGTTCTTGCAAAATCAATGGTTCGTAACGAGCTTGTTGTTGCTGCTTTTGTTCGTCCGCTTATGCTCAACCCTGTTAATCTTATGGTTGGTGTAACTTATGCCGGCGACCTTAAAGACAATGGCGATGCTGTTGACACAAATGCTTACGCTTATGGCATCGACCTCCGTGCACGCATTCCTCTTTCAGATGCTCTCGCTCTTACAACTATGAACAATGTTTCTAATGTTGTTGACCAGAAGGTAAAGAACGGAAAAGACAATTCTACAATGTCTATGTGGAACATGGTTTCAGTAGCATACAAAGTTTCTGAAGCTTTGACTGTTCAGGTAACAGGAGAAAGCTACATGAGCCAGTTTATGAAAATCGAAGACGACGATGCAGTTGGACGTGATAAGCTCGGCGGCGCCGATCTTTCTGTTTTAGCGGGTGTTGTTTACAAATTTAACCCGAATGCATCTTTCTCTGCCGGTGTTAGATACGAAAGAACTGGTGTATTTGCTTCAAGCGATTGGACAGATGCACACGAAACAGAAGCTAAATTCTCAATTCCATTCGTATTTGACGTAGCTTTGTAGGATTAGGAGGAAAGTAGATTATGAAAAAGATTATTTCAACTGCAGCAGCGGTACTTGCCTTCTCTATGGCTTTTGCAGACGTAAGTGTTGAATTTACACAGGCTGGATACTTGAGCAGCGACCGTGGCGGAAACAGCGTAAAACTCGATGTAAACGGTTATGACGACGCAAAAAAAGTAACAGGCTGTGTTGTTACAGAAATCTCTAACGAATTTGCAGGCGTTGTATTCGATCTGGATCCATACATTAAAGATGTAGGCCGTGATTATGTAGACAACGCAAGCAACGGTATGTTCGACCAATATTATGGCTGGGTAAATTTTATGGGCGGAAAAGCTAAGCTCCAGTCAGGCGTTTGGACAAGCCGTTCTGTAAACCGTATGAAAAAAGATGCCGGTTCTTGGGAAAATCCAGAATATGAAAAATTTAAACCAGGTGTAATCAACGGAAGCATTGCAGAAGATGTAACAAACCTTACAGAAGGCAATCTTTCTACTCAGATTACATATAGTCTTGATAACGGCTATGCAAAAGCTGCGATTGTTTCAAGCGAGTATTATGGCTCATCAACATCAAGCCTTATGTCTGGATTCGCTCTTGAAGGTGGATTTAATATAAACGAAGACACAAACGTAAAAGTTTACTTCAAAAACCTTAAAGACCAGGAGATCGCATTTGCTGTATTTGGCGAATCAACAGGCCTTAAAGAGGGTCTTGACTTGGTTGCTGGATTTACAGCTGGCAATGCAAAAACAGAAAGCGGTTTTGAGTATGCGCTCGATGTACGTGCTCGTTATGAATTGAATGACAAGCTTGCATTTACAACAATGAACAATATTTCATCTGCAAATGAAGATTATGCACTTTGGGATATGTTGAGCGTTGCTTACAAATTGTCAGACAAAACAAAATTGACTGTAACAGGCGAATGGTATTATAGAGATTTGTCAGTAGAAAAAGCCGGTGCTTTAAGTATAATTCCAGGAATTACATACAGCCCATGCGATGGAGCTGATATTACAACAGGTCTTATTCTTGAAACAACAGGTTGGAAAAAACCTTCTACATCAAGCATATCTATTCCAGTCGTTCTCCACGTTGCTCTCTAATGTGTAGCGTAAAGGAAATATGGAGGAATAAAGAAATGAAAAAAATAATTAGTGTTATTGCTCTTGCTTCGCTCGCATTCGGAGCTTTTGCAGACGCGGAATTTGCGCTCAACTACAGAACGCAGATGACAGGATTTTCTCGCATTTTGAGCGGCGATTATTCTGGTACAAAAAATGAAAAAATCGATTATAAAGCAAATAAGCACAAGTCTTATCTTTTTGCGCAGAAATCTTACGGCGGCGCGTCTGACACTATCTCTGCTACAGTAGCAGGTGATATGTGTGGCGCAACAATCCGTATTGACCCATTCCCTGCTTCAACAAAAGAAGGCAAACAGCTTCAGATTAACCAGTACAGCGGATATGTAAATATCGGAAAATTTACATTGAATGCCGGCGCATGGAAAGACGGACAGTATGTAGGCGACTGGCAGCTTAAAGGCGATGCAGACGCATGCAACCTTGGAGGCGAAACATTTGCCGCATACAAGCTCGGAAACATGTTTGCCAGCTCAAATTCTTTAGGAATCGACGACATTGCGAACATTGCAGGCGGCGACAAGTCTACAACTGCTTACGTAAAATGGGGCGGCGCTGTAGGTCCTAAAAAGACTTTTGTAGAGCTCTATGCTTCTGCAATCGGCATTGGCGGAAAAACCTGGGATGATGAAAAAACTGTTTACAGCGGCTTTGGATTTAAGGCAGATGTTACAACAAAGGCTTTGAGAACTCAGTTTATTGCAAAGCTTCCAAGCATCGACAAACGTGCATTCGGTCTTTACTTTATGCCACAGGGAACAGGCGCTTTAAAAACTGTATTTGGCGGCACACTCGGATTTGAAGGAGCAAACGTAACAGAAGCTAATGCTGACCTCCGCATGCGCTATGCTGGAAAAGGCTACTCTGTAACATTCTTCAACAACTTAAGCCACATCACAAACAACAATAGTGTTTCAAAAAATTACGTAAACAAAGTTGTAGGCGCATGGGCAGAAGACGGAGACAACGGTATCGGATGTATTGGTGTAAAGGAAATTCGTGGTGCAGCAGGAAATAGCCAGAAATACAACACTGTAATGTGGAATATGATTGCATTGCGCTACAAGATTTCCAACAAGATATTCTTTACAGCAGAAGCTGGAGACATGGTTTACTTCAACAACATGCTCAACGACGATGCGGCATGGGAAGGAATCGACGCATTTGTTTGCCCAGGACTTCAGTTCTTTGCTGGCGGAAAAACATCTGTATCTATGGGCGTTCGCTACGGCGTAAGCGGTCTTGGAGCACAGGTAATGAATGGAAATGATCGTGTTTCTAAATACAGCAGCGACAATAACAACTACGAAATTGCAACATCAATTCTCGTTCCAGTTGTTATGCGTATCCGCTTCTAATTTAGTCAATTTTTGTTGATTAAATTGAATAAAACGGCTGACTAATAAGTTTAATCCGTGTAAATATTAAACCTGCAAAATGAATATTTTTAGTCTTTTGCAGGTTTGATTACCGCCGGTTTTACTTTTTGGTTAGCCTTTTTTTTGTAAAAAAACAGGTAAAAAAATGTTAAAAAAAAATCGTTTTTTTTGTCTTTTGATTTTGTTGTTAGGTTTTATAACAGGCTGCAGTTCAACAAAAAAAGTAACAAAAAACACATCTCCAATGGCAATTTTTAGCATGTCGTCTAATTTTTCTGTAAAGTGGCATGATGATGGCTTTAATAAAGATGAAAATATAAAAAAAGGCGGCTTGCTTTCTGAGCAAATAAATAAACTGATTGATAAAAAAAATCCAGAAAATTTTACTGCTGAAGAACGTCTATTAAAGGCAGATGAGATTTTTAGAGAAAAAATGCAAGAAATTGCAAATATTCAAATAATTAACAGGGAAGATTTTCTTTCTTCAGAAGCTTATTCGGAACAGACTGCAAATATTTTTACTTATATAGATTCCAGGGCATTTTTGAGCGGATACCAAAAAATTCAAAGCATAGGCCGAAAAAAAGCTCGTATCATAATGCAAGAACTTGGCCTAAAAGGAATGTTCCGTTTTGATTTTAATTTTGAAAAAAAACTTGTTCAAGGGAACAAATGGAATGGCAAAGTTTCTGCCTTGGCAGAAATGAAAGTTTTTATAATCGGAGCAGACGGAAAGGTATCAAGGCCGATAAGTTATGCTTCTCTTTCGCCAGAAGAAATTGAAATTTCTGGAAAAAACTATGACCAGCAGGCTTTGGTCGATTTATTTCCAGCGTTGATAGAAAATTTGATTTCAAAATTTATTATGGATTATTTTTTGGAATAAAAGAGTTTTAAATTAGCAGTTTTGACTAAAAAACTTAGCCCGTGCCGAAGCAGCGCTGAAAGCGTTGGAGCTAAGATTTAATGTTTTTGCAATATTTTATGATTTTTTTTGAGTAGTTTGAAATATAAAAAAGAGTTTGCATTGTCTCCAATGAAGGCGAAAGCCGGAACTGCGTAGTGGACGGATATGACTGTGCATTGCGCTCCATAAAAAAATTAAAAAACCAGGAGTTAAAGATGAAAAAATTAAACATTGTTTTTTTGGCGATATTTACAACTATTTTTCTTTCCAGTTGTATTTCAAATAATTTTGCAATCAGCGCAAATGAACCAGTTGCCATACTTTCTGTTCGTGGAACTTTAAATGTTCCGTGGCTAGAAGAACGCGATGACGATTATAAAGATTTGGACGGAATGATTACAAATTCAATAAATAAAATCTTTGGCAAAAACAATCCAGAAATTCAGACTGCTCAAGACCGAATAAATTATGCAGATGAACAATTTGCATATCTTTTAGAAACAAACATGGGAATTACAGTTGTTCCTAAGGATAAAATAATCAATTCAAAGCAGTATAAAGCAATTGCACCGTCAATTTTTACATTTTCGGATACAAAAGTTTATGCCGATAATTACAAAAAAATTGATGAATTGGGCTCTCAAAAAACAAAGCTTTTGTTGCGGGAACTGAACGCAAAAAGCACAATTTTTGTAACATTTACTTTTAATAAAAAGGTTGCCGAAGGCTCTAAACTAAAAGGCCAAATTACAGCGTCTGTAACAATGGATGTCGATGTTTACGATTGTAAAGGACATCAAAAAATTATGGATACTTTTACCGCTGAT
Organism: Treponema sp. UBA7567; assembly: GCF_002476655.1. Taxonomy (NCBI): domain Bacteria; kingdom Pseudomonadati; phylum Spirochaetota; class Spirochaetia; order Treponematales; family Treponemataceae; genus Treponema; species Treponema sp. UBA7567. Next base: position 100,278 of record NZ_DLLH01000013.1, on the reverse strand, counting down.
TCTAGCCAGCTTATCGAAATTTCAAAAACAAATTATGACAAAGACGCGCTTGTCGAACTTTTTCCAGAAATTATTGATCTTGTAATAAACCAGTTTATCGTAAAATATATGTAACTTTTTGAAGAGGGCTGTCCTAAAAATATAATTTTTCTGCCATTCCCTTACTTGCACATCCTGTCATTCATGTGCCTTGGGGACGCCTTCGNNGGTCTACACGTTCCGCTACAGAGCGGAGGAGGACAAAAACATACTTATGGACGACGGGACGGTCAACATCTTTTTCAATGCGGCCATGTATGATAAAATGCGGCCGGAGAGTTTGTTCTTAAAAATTGCATGACGCAGAAAACTTCAGTTTTCAAGGAATGCAATTCCGTCCACGTAGTGGACACTTTAATCAAGGCAGTTTTCAAAGAAAACTGTCAGTTAAAATAAAATGCGCTATTTTTGCGTTTTATTTTAACCATTCATTTTTTAGGTACCTTTGCGGAAAAACAGCAAAAGACGATTTTACAGACAGGCTTTCCGCGCTGGTGGAGCGTGTAAAAATGAACGCCCAGTGGAGGCACAGATATATGACAATCGAACAGGAGATTAAGCTGCAGGTCGAAGCTCGGACAAACGAAAAAGTTAATGAAAAAATAAACGAAAAACTTAACGAATCAAAACTCGAAACTGCCAAAAAAATGCTCGAAAACAATATCCCGGCAGAAATTGTAGCTAAGTGCACCGGGCTGGAGCTTTCTCAGGTTGATAAGCTAAAACAAGTTTAAATCAAGTTTTTACGATTGCCTCTTCTTTTTCAACTCATAAGCCGTAAAAAATGGGCTGTTTTCTGCATAAAAAGGGGATGTCCCAAAAGTATCTTTTCTGTCATTTTCGGGCTTGACCCGAAAATCTAAATGCATATATTGCAATCATTTAGAGATTGTCGTATCAAGTACGACAATGACATTTAGAACTTATTAGACATCCCCTTTGTTCACTTGGAACTGTTTTTTGGCTATGCCAAATTACATCTTAACACGGAAGATCATTGGGATAGCAATGTTCTGTACTGAGTCGCCGTATGTCTCTGCTACGTCGTAGTTTTCGTATACAACACCTACAGAGATTGAGTTTCCGCCGGCATAGAACTGTGCCCATGCAGAAGCGCGGAGCTGGATAAGCGGGTCTGTTGTTGCTTTTCCGTCTTTGTCTGGAAGATCTTTACCGCCGTTTTCGCCAAGACCGATCATGTCTGCAACTACACCGTATACTGCAAATTTGCTGTTAACCTTGTAGCGAACCATCAAGTTGTTTGTAAGAACTGAATCACGGCTAACTGGTGTACCACCATGTTTACCATTTGTTACAGCAGCAGAATCTGCGATACCTTTTGTTGTCTTATTTCCGTTTCCATTGAGTTTAGCAGCATTTTCTTCTGCATCAATGATAGCAGAGTAGCTGTGGAAAGATGTGAAAGAAAGAGCTCCTGCCTTGTAGTACAAACGGAGGTCTGCAGACCAGTCTGTGAAGTCTCCATCTACAACAGAACCAGCGCCGCCGATTGTTGCTGTAAGGTTGTCCATGATTTTTGGCTGCAAGTAAGCGCCGAATGCCATTGCGTCAGCGTATTTCTTGTCGCTATTCTGATATGCGCTCTGTCCGTATTTGAATACGAATTCGCCTGAGCCATAGTTAGTGTTTGCCTCAACAAGACCTACAAGAGAGTGTCCCTGAAGACTTCCGTCTGATGCAAGAACTTTACTAGACTGAGGACCCTTTTCGTCAGATGTTTCGTTGGAAATATAAACACCGTTTACCTCGAGCTTGCAAGCCTTGAAGTTGCGGATATTGTATTTAGCGCCGATTGCATAGCTTTCTGAGGCTGTTACATTTACAGGCATTACAATGTTGTCCACGAAGAATGACGGAGAACCTGCGTAAGCAGAGCCAAGCTTCTTGAACTCGAAGTCCATGCCTTCCATGTTTCCAGCGTCAAGATCTGACTTGTTGCGGTATGCGCCCTTTACTTTTCCGTCTGACCAGAAGCCGGCAAAAAGGCCAACCTTGCCGAGCTGCAGGTCAGCTCCGAGTGTCTTTGTGCGGAGTTGTGAAGTATTATTTTCATTGCCTACAACTGTAATTGCGAAAGAAGCGATGTCTCCGCCAAGACTAATTCCGAGGTTGTCTGTACCCGATCCAGAATATGCATCTGTAAACAAGATTTTTGATGCTTCGTCTGTTTTACCATATTCATTGTTATGAGAGAGGAGTGTTGCACGCTGTCTGTAGTTGAGAGTAACTCCAACATCTGCAAATGCGGCTCCTGCAACCATTGCACCTAAAGTAAGTGCGCTAATTATCTTTTTCATTTAATTCCTCCAAGAATTTTTATCTAAGCAAGTTCCTTTCCGTCTGTTACAGAGAAAGAGTTACATAGATTGGCAATGAAACATCGCCTACACCTGCGTAAGGAGTCTCGCCGTCCCAGCGCATGTCGAACGCAGCAGTAAACAATGCTTTTTCAGAAATCTGGATCTCGCAGGCCGGTGTGAATGCTGTAAGGTTGTTGCCATTGTTGTCATCATCGAAGTCGCGGACTGTGTTCTGCAATGTGGCGAGGAAGCGGATATTGTCTCCTGCAACGTGGTTTACAGAAATCATTGTCCACATTTTGTTTACATCGTCGCTTGTTCCTGCAAGCTCTTTAGAAATTGAAGAATAGTTGAACATACCTGTTACGGCAGTTTTTTCTGTAACTGCATAGCGGGCGCGCGCGTCAAATGCAAATTCCTTGTCGCCGTCATAGTTGCCCATTGTAAAGCCGACTGTAGCTCTGAGGTTTTCTACCATAAGAGGGCTTACAAAAGCGCCGATGATAGTTGCTTTGTCAACAGGGTTTTTAATTGCAACATCGATGTTGATAAGGCCTTCCTGGCGGTACCCAACTTCTGCGACAAATCCTGACTGTGAGTCATATTTGCCATAATCAGATTTTACGATACCTGCTTTTACGAGAAGAGTTCCCGGGAGTGTGTCCGCAAGAGTGTAAGCAAGAACTGTAGACATATTGCCTTCTGTAAGGTTGTCTGAGTCAGAAGCCAGTTTTCCGCCGATTACACCGAGCTTATATGCCTCGTAATAGTCTGAGTCGAGATCGCCAGCATCGCTCTTTACGCGGTCGCTGTAGCGTGCATTCCATTTTCCAGAAGTTACCTGCAAATTTCCAACTGGAAGGCCAAAAGTCATCCAGCCATAATATGAATCAAGTTTGAGTCTGCTGTTGATTTTTTCGCCGTCAGAGTTCTCTTTAGAATCTTCATAAATATCCCAGTCAAAAACAACACCGGCAATATCGTTAGAAAGTTCAAGACCAAGACAATCTGAGCGTTCTACGCTGTCTAATGCCTTAGATGTTCCGCCAACGATATTTGTTCTTGTCCAAGAAAATGAAACGTCGGCAAATGCAGTTCCTGCAAGAATCAAACCTGCAGCAGCTGCGGCTACGATTTTTTTCATAATAAAAAATCCTCCTATTTTTTCAGGGAATTTAAACCAACGGTTTTTTTTAATAGGGTTTTGGTGTTTTTTTTGCGTTTTTTGGGGGCTTGACTTTTTTGCGGCTATATTTTTATAGGTTCAATTTCGAGTTTTGTAAGTTAATGTTATTATCGGACACGATAATCCCATGTGAAGAGATTCCCGCATCAAGTGCGGGAATGACAGAAAAAGGAATGCTGGGAATGACAGAAAACGAAAAGCTGGGAATGACAGAAAACGAAATGCTGGGAATGACAGAAAACGAAAAGCTGGGAATGACAGATTTGTCATTATCGGGCTTGACCCGATAATCCGTTGAAAATTTCCAGTAAATTGCTAAACGGGTTTGTTATTCAAACATTGCGGTGTGCTACTATATTCTTTAAATTTTACTTTTTGGAGATATTAAATGACTTACGGTTACATTCGGGTTTCGACCAGCCACCAGAATTTGGAAAATCAGCAGATGGAAATTGAAAAATTCTGCCAGCTTAACGGTCTAAAAATTGATTCTTGGATTGAAGAAAAAATCAGCGGAACTAAGCGGCCAGAAAACCGCAAACTTGGCAAAATTCTTATGAGCTCGGCTCATTCGGGCGACCTTATAATCTGCACGGAAATTTCACGTTTTGGCCGCTCTCTCATTATGATTATGAACGTTTTGCAGCATTTTTTAGAAAACGGTGTAAAAGTCTGGACAATTAAAGACGGTTACAGGCTCGGTAACGACATTCAGTCAAAAGTTTTGGCATTTGCGTTCGGACTTTCGGCGGAAATTGAACGGCAGCTTATTTCTGAGCGCACAAAAGTCGGGCTAAACCGGGTTCGACGGGAAGGCAAGCACATTGGCCGCAAAAAAGGCCAAAAATCAACGATTTACAAGCTTTCTCAAAGCAGCGATTACATAAAAAAAGAAATTCTCCAGGGACGCACAAAAACTTCTCTTGCACGGGAACTTGGAGTTTCCTGGAAAACGCTCGACCGGCATTTGTGCAGAATTATGTTTAAAAATTAGAATTTAGCCAGATTTTTTGTTTTGGAGCGAATTTCTTTTTCAAACCGTCCGCTCCACAGTTCCGCTTTCGCTTCATCCGCCAAGGCGGACGCTTCGCGCTGTTCCGGCACGGGCTAAAATTTGCGGTTCATAAAAGTTTTTTAGTTTTAGCAGGCGGATTTTTTTATCTTTCTTGACAAACCGTGTTTTCGGCTTGAATATAAATTATGGACATTTTGCATTTTAATATAGAAGAAAATGTTGACGGCTGGACTGTTTCTAACGGACAGATTAGTTTTTCTGCAATGAATTTTGGCTGCACGATTACAAATCTTTTTGTTCCAGATAAAAACGGCGCGCAAACCGATGTTCTTTTAGGTTTTGATACTTTTTCTGGGTGGAAAAATGGAACTCAGGCGCACAATGCAATTGTCGGCCGGTTTGCAAACAGAATTGCCGGCGGAAAATTTTTTCTTGATGGAAAAAATTATGTTTTGGACGTAAATAACGGCAAAAACTGTCTGCACGGCGGATTTTTTCGTTACGAAAAGCAAATCTGGCAGGCCGAACCCTTTTTGACGGACGGCAGCGCCGGAATTGTTTTTACAAGATTGAGCCGCGACGGCGAGCAGAAGTTTCCTGGAAATCTCGAGTTAAAAGTTATTTATTCATTAAATTCAAAAAATCAGCTTGTTCTCGAATATTTTGCAAAAACAGACAAGCCGACTCCAATAAATTTAACAAACCATGCATATTTTAATTTGAACGGCTGCAAAGGAGAAAATATCTTAAATCACACTGTCTGTCTGGATTGTCAGCAGATTTTAAAAGTTGACGAAATGATTCCTACGGGAGAATTTTTGGATGTTCAAAAAAAGGAAAATTCTGTGTTCAATTTTTTGGAGCCAAAACTCGTAGGAAAAGATTTAGAAAAATTGCAAAAAATCACGGGAATGCGCGGTTATGACCACTGTTTTGTTACAAAAGCGGACGAAAAAAATGTGGAAAAAGCCGGCTGGTGCAAATCTGAAAAATCTGGCATAAAAATGAACATTTATACAAACCAGCGCGGAATTCAGTTTTATACCGGAAATTATCTTGAAAACTTTACGGGAAAAAACGGAGTTTTGCAAAAGCCTTTTGACGGACTTTGCTTTGAAGCCCAGCGTTTTCCGGACTGCATGAACCATAAAAATTTTCCAGATTGCATTTTGCGCTCTGGCGAAGAATACTATCAAAAGACAATTTATGAATTTTTGACAGAAAAATGTTAAAAGCGCACGGCCTGCTATTTTGTGGCAGGGATTGTAGGGGCGGCGGAGCCGTTCCGGAGCTTTGCGGAGGAATGAAGGCGAAAGCCGGAACCCCGAAAAGCCCGGTTTTTGTGCAGCTTAGCGGAACAAAAAGCCACCCGGATATTGAATTTTTGGTCTGGAGGACAAAATGGAAAATTCACTTACAAAAAAAGAATATTCACCGGAAGAACTTTTGAATGATTTTATGGAAATTTACGGCGGCGAGAAGGGCTCTGTGCGGATTTTTGCTTCTCCGGCTAGAATAAACATTATTGGCGAGCATATCGACTACAACGGCGGCAAGGTTTTTCCTGCATGCATTAACCGTTATTTGTACGTGGCAATCAGAAAACGAAGCGATTCGAAAATTTTTTATAAAGACGTAAAATTTCCGCTCAGTTTTGAGTTTGATATAAATGAAAATTTTGCTTATTCAAAAGAGAACGATTATGCGAATTATTTGAATGGAATTTTGACTCAGTTAAAAGAAAAAGGCTTTGTTTTTGACTGCGGTTTTGAAATTTTAATGGCGTCGAATATTCCTGCTGGCGGCGGAATTTCTTCTTCTTCGGCTTTGGAATGTGGTTTTGCCTTTGCAGTTTGCGAAACTTTTGGTTTTGACGTGAGCAGGACAGAAATTGCAAAAATCGGGCAGATGAGCGAGCACCGTTTTATGAACACAAAGTGCGGTATTATGGATCAGTTCATTATTGCAACCGGAAAAAAGAATTTTGCTGAAATTCTGGATTGCGCAACCCTCGAATATGAATATGTTCCGCTTGAGCTCGGCGGCTGCTGTTTTATTGTAATGAATACGAACAAGGTGCGGAAACTTTCGGATTCAAAATACAACGAACGCCGTGCAGAATGTGAACAGGGCTTAAAAATTTTGCAATCTGCCGGAATTAAAATCAATGCGCTTTGCGAACTTTCGGCAGAAGACTGGAAAAAAAATAAATCGCTCATAAAAGACGAAGTTTTGCAAAAAAGGGCGGAGCATTGTGTTTTTGAAAATCAGCGTGTCTTAAAGGCGGCCGCCGCCTTAAAAAACGGAGATTTAAAGGCTCTCGGCCAGCTTTTGAACGAAAGCCACGAGTCGCTCCGCTCAAAATACGAAGTTACTGGAATTGAACTCGACACTCTTGCAGAAACCGCCTGGAACCAGGACGGCTGTCTGGGCGCAAGAATGACTGGAGCTGGTTTTGGCGGCTGCGCAATTGCCTTGGTTCAAAAACAAAAAATCGATTCTTTTATCGAAAATGTCCAAAAGGCTTATATTCAAAAAATTGGTTATTCGGCAGGATTTTTTGCCTGTGGCTCTGGCGACGGCGTGCACGAATTGCCTCTGATAAGCCGCACATAAACTGTCAAAAGCTGCACGAGCATTACACACCAAATCAGCGGTTCGCACAGAATAACTCCCCATTTTCCGAGCTTTGGAATTATAAGGCAGGTGAATGTAATTTTGCCTGCAAGTTCAATTATGCTTGAAATTAAAGGCAGAATTTTTTGTCCAAAACCTTGCAATGCATTCCGGATTACGATAAGTCCGCCCAAAACAAGGTAAAAAGGCAGAGTAAACAGAATGTATTTTTTTGCGTAATCAAGGAGAATTGGGTTTGCTGAATTTGTAATAAATTTGATTAAATCTTCTATTAAAAACCACGCCGGCAAAAAAAGCAAAAATGTCCAGACTATTGTTATAAAAATCGAAATTCTTACGCCTTTTCGGATTCTCTCAATTTGTCCGGCTCCGCAATTCTGCGAAACAAAGGTCGAAGCGGCAAGTCCAAGCGTAATGATTGGAATGTTTGTGAGAGTAAAAATTTTTCTGGCGCAAAGGTGGCCGGCAATTATCATCTGGTCGAGCGAGTTAATGGCGCTTTGAAGGATTACAGTTCCCGAATGGACGATTGCTCCCATAAATGCCATGGAAAGTCCCTGCCCTATCAGGTCTTTGTAAAGCGAACTGTCGAACGAAAAATGCTTAAAAGACGGAACAAGAATTTTTGCCGCGCAGAAAATGTAGATAAGACAGAGCAATCCCGACACAAACTGCGCAATCACCGTCGCAATTGCAGCTCCTCGGATTGAGCCTGTCGCCTTTATAAACGCAAAATCCAGAATTACATTCAAAACCGAAGAAAAAATCAAAAACAAGAGCGGAACAAAAGAATTTCCGATTGCGCGCAACATTCCTGCAAAAAGATTGTATGCAAACAGAACTCCGCAAAACTGCGTAATCACCGAAATATAAGAATATGCCTCGTTCAGACGGTCGGCCGGCGTTTTTAGCAGAACCATAATTGGTTTTAGACCAAAAGCCGTCAAAACCATAATAAAAACGGCAACAAAAATTGTAATTACAATCGAAGCCGCCGTAATTTTTTTTAATTTTTCACTTTCCCCTGCCCCAAAAGCTTTTGCCGCGACAATGCTCAGACCGTTTCCAAAGCCAATTCCAAAACCGACCAAAAGTTCGTAGAGGGCCGTGCATGCTCCAATGCTGACAAGCGCGCTGTCGTCCAAAAGCCGCCCGATAATAACCGTGTCCGCCGCATTATAAAGCTGCTGAAAAATATACGAAACAAAAAGAGGCAGCGTAAAAAGCACAATTGCCTTAAAAATACTTCCATGCAATAAATCCGGATGCACAAAACGTTTAAGAGAAGATGTTACCATAAAAATATTTTATAACTAATAAAAGAAAAATGAAATTCTGGAGCATATTTTTCGCTCTAACCGTCCGCTCCGCAGTTCCGCTTTCGCTTCATCCGCCGCGGCGGACGCTTCGCGCTGTTTCGGCACGGGCTAGGATTTGCTTTTAAAAAAACAGCGGCTTGTCTTTTTACAGAAAAACCGCCATTTTTTTTAATTAGCCTGAAATTCGAGTTTT
>NZ_DLLH01000013.1:52867-91561 GCF_002476655.1 Treponema sp. UBA7567 | reverse complement strand
GGGCTTGACCCGATAATCTATTGCACTTTTTTTTGCAAGATTGCTAACCGAGTTTGCTATGCAAACATCGCGGTGTCGAGCACGGCAATGACACTTAAAGTACTGTTCTTATCAGAACTCGACATTAGGGCTAATTAGGACAAAATTATTCAATTTTTCCGTGCGTAATGAGTTTTCCGCTCTTTCTGTCAAAAAGCATTAAGTCGTTGCCGGTAAAATCGAATTTTTGACTGCTTCCAATTTTGAACGTTACACCGCCAAAAACAACACTTGTCAACAAAAACTCGCCAATGCTGATTTTTATTGTCGATTCCATTCCTGTTGGCAACGCTCCACGAATTTCGCCGTCAAATTTCCCATTTTCGGTCAGTTTTATGAATTCTGGACGGACTGCAAGAACAAAGTCGCCGTTTTGAGCCGGCGAATCTTTTTTTGCGGCAAAGCCTTCTTCTTCGTTCACTTTTGCAATGTGATACTTAAAAACTTCGTCCTTGTTCTGTTTTTCAACATAACCTTTTTGTTTTGACTCGTCTTCGAGTTTTTTTGTTGTTTCAACTTCGTCGGCATCTCTGGTTTTGTACCATTTTTCCAAATTGAATTCCTCGCCGTTTTTTGTTTCCGGCTTAAAAATCAATTTTTTGTCGCCAAAGAGCGTAAGTTCAAGTTTGCCGTCTGTCTGTTCACCTTTTGCGTCGATAAAGTTAATAGAAGGATTTCCTACAAAATCGGCAACAAAAAGATTGTTCGGGTGGTTGTAAACGTCGAGAGGAGCATCGTACTGCTGCAAAACACCGTTGTTTATAAGACAGATTTTTGTTGCAAGCGTCATAGCTTCGAGCTGGTCGTGGGTTACATAGACAAAGGTGCTTCCTGTTTCAATATGCAGCCGCTGAAGTTCGTATCGCATTTCTAGCCGGAGCTTTGCATCGAGGTTTGAAAGCGGTTCGTCCATAAAAAGTACGCTTGGTTCTGGAGCAAGTGTTCTTGCGATTGCTACGCGCTGTTGCTGTCCGCCCGAAAGTTCTGCCGGATAGCGGTCCATAAACATTCCGATTTTTACAACGCGGCTTACACGGCGCACTGCAAGGTCAATTTCTTCAGAAGTGAGTTTGCGCGTTTTTGTGAGTATTTTTCCGTTTTGAACCAGAGCAAAATCGTCATTTAAGGAAATTCCTTTTTGTTTGTAATTTTCTTCAATAGTTTTGATTTTTGCTTCGTATTCTTTGCAGAGAGAATTTGCTTTTTCTGACGGGAATTCTTCGTTCTGGAGTTTCATTGCAAATATTTTTTTTGCAGTAAACATCGAAACCGTAAACGTATCAATGATTTTTAAAAGAACTTTTTCTTCATCAATTTTTCCGTCTTTGCCCTTGCAGCCGTTTATCAGTTCAACAAGTTCGACAGAACCGCGCAAAATCTGTGTAATCTGGTCAGAAGTTTTTGCTTCAAAGTCATAAACTGGCAGTTCTTCGGAAATATTGCTCAAACCGAAGGCAATATTTTTGTAAACCGTCATATTTGGCCAGAGCGCGTAATTTTGGAACAAAAATCCTACTTTTCGCTTGTTTGCAGGAATATTTATTCCTTTTTCGCTGTCAAAGACAACAGTGTCGCCAATTTCGATTTTTCCGCTGGTTGGCGTTTCGAGGCCGGCAATCATTCTTAAAGTTGTTGTTTTTCCGCAGCCAGAAGGTCCGAGGAGAGTAACGAATGAATTGTCGTCAATGACAAGATTCAATTTATCAACACCAAAGAATTTTCCCCAGCGTTTTGTAACATTTGTAAGTTTTATCTGCGGCATATCAGTTACCTCCTACACCTTTGTCAATGCTTGCGCCTGTAAGTTTGTTTACCAAAGCGTTAAAAATTAAAATTGTAATAATAAGAATAAGGTTCATTCCGCTTGAGAATGCGTAAAGTCCCATTTCGTCAAAATAATCCATTGCCGTTGTCATAATCTTGAACTGGTCGCACAAAAGCATAAAGAGCGTCAGTTCGCGCAGACAGGTCATAAACGGAAGCAAAAATCCCGAAAGAATCGAGCTTTTTTGAATTGGAATTATGATTCCAAACATTCGCTTTACCCAGGGAATATTTTGAATTATTGCGGCTTCTTCGATTTCTCCGGAAAGTTGCAGCATTGAATTGAGCGAACTTCGGCTTGCAAAAGGAATGTACTTTACCGTTCCAACAAGAATCAATATAAGGAAGGTTCCGCCAATAGAAAGTGCTTTTCCAAAAATTAAGTAGGCTACACCGACAGAAAGAGAAGGCATAAGATAAGGTAAAAATGCCACAGAATTTACATAGGCGGCGCTCTTGCTTCTGCGGTTTTTGCTTACTGCATAGCCGACCAGGGTTCCGATTGTTCCGGCGCAAAGCGCACAGCAGACGGCTACGAACAATTGTCCACAGAAAGATTTCCAGATTTGAACGTTGTGCAAAATTCCGAGCTGTCCAAAAAGTCCGTATTCGCCCAAGGTATCTGAAGTTGTCCACCATTTTGTCGTAAGCATTTCAAAATCGCCTGTTTTTAAGAAACTGTAGTCGCCTGGATTTGGCAGGAATGTTTCAATGGCGAAAGAAATAATCGGATAAATGCTTGTAAAAAGCGTAACTACGATAAAAATAAACGCAATTAAATATTTTCCGACTTTTCCGAGATTTGCTTTTGAAATTTGGCCGGATTTTCCAGTTACGGTTGTAAAATTCTGACGGCTTGAAGTGCTTCTTTGGTTTAAGAGAAGGATTGCAATTCCAAAAACCATCATTATTACTGCAATAACGCTGGCTTCTCCGGCACGGCCAGAACTTAAACCGACATATTTTGTGGAGAGAGTTTCGAGGCTTAAATAATGCGGAACTGGATAGCTTCCCATCGAGCTTCCAAAAACGAGCAAGATTGTCGAGAGAATTGCAGGTTTTACGAGAGGAATTGTTACATGAAGGAAGATTTTCCATTTTGGAGTATCCAGAATTGTTGCCGCTTCTTCGAGGTTTGCGTCCATATTGCGGAAAATTCCACCGATTAAAATATATGCAAAGGCCGCGTAGTGCAGGCCGAGAACTATGCTTGAAGGAAAAATTCCCTGGCACCACCATAAAGGCATTTTTATTCCAAAAAGCGAAGCCAAAAGTCCGTCTGAACCGCCTGTTATGGCATTGCTGTTAAATGCGTTTCTCCAGACCATGGCAAGCGTCCACTGTGGCATAATGTAAGGGAAAATAAAGATTGCGCTAAGATATTTTTTGAATTTTAAATTTGTCCGGGTGATTAAATATGCAAAAAGACCGCCGTAAAAAATTGCAATAAGGCAGGCAAAAACAGAAAGAAGAACAGTATTTAAAAGTGGTGTCCATAAATTTGCTTTTGCAAGACGGCCAGTAAAAAGATCAATCCAGTTGTAGAAAGTCATTTGACCTTCTTTTAAACCGGTTTTTAAGGAATCGACTGTTCCTGCATGAACTGCCACCGTATCTTGAATCAAATACAGGATTGGAGCAATTGTTGTTACAGAAAGAACAATTCCGCATAAGAGAAGAATTACATTTTGTGGTTTGTAAAAAAATGTTTTTATTTTGTTGAGCTTCAGCTGGGTCTGAAGATTGTTGTTTGCCATAGGAAGCACCTCCAGCTTAAAAAGTTGACTCCATAAAGGTTAGAGAGCCTGTCAAAACGGGTATTTGTATTTTGACAGGCCCTGCTTTCGCTTTGTGACAAAAAGAGGCTAAAACTTATTTGCGGTTTGCACGTGTAATGTCAATCCAATCGCCGAGGTCAACTGAAACTTCGGCACAATATTTTGGATCTTCGATTACGAGCTCACCGCCGTTTTCTGCAGCCCACCATTCAAAGCCTCTGTCGTTTTTAGCAGGGAATTCGTTTCCGCCGGCTGTGCTGTGATGGAATTTTGCTTCGTTTTCTGCTGCAAGAACAGGGTTTGCAGAGTAACCGCCCATGTCTTTTCCCCAGGCTGTAAAACCGTCAAGCTTTGTAACCATGTAAGAAATAAACGCGCAGGCAGTCCATGGATATGGAGAAGAATCCATAACTTCGAGATAGTGACTGTATCCGTAACCACCGATTCCGCTGTAGCCTTCTTCGTAAGCTGCGACAGAAATATTTTTTACAGAAACGTCAGCTGTTTCGGCAACTGAACGGAGCTTAGAATAAACGATGAGCGCAAATTCGCCGGCAGCAGAAGTTTTTACAATGCTGTTGCAGATTGGACCGTCGTCTGTTTCTTCGTTGTAGTTTTGTACCCAAAGTTTAGTGTAAGCAAGACCGTATTTTGCATTTTTTGATTCAAGACCAAAGTTTTCTGCAAGCTTTGCACATTCATCAATTACGGAAGTAAACTGAGCCTGTTTTTCGGCCGGCAGTTTATCAAATGCATTTTTGAGCCAGGTTGCGTATTTGTCGGCAGTGAGCATATAAAGGAAGTTTTTGCCGACAAGTTCAGAATTTACGCCCATGAAAAGACCATGTGTTCCTGGAGCAACAAAATCCCAGCAGTTTGTAAATTTTACTCCGTTCAAATGGTTGTACATAAAAATTTTATTCAAAGTCTGCAAAGGAAGAAGTTCTGGATAGTCTTTTTTTGCAAGTTTGTTTGCTTCTGCCCATTCTTTTGGAATAAATGTGCGGAGAACTCCAGTGTCCATCATCTTGCTTTGAATTTGGTTTCCGTCCTGAATAAGTGTCATAAAATATTCAGGATTTGCGCTTTTGTAGTCAACATTGAGAGTTGTAAAGATTGAATTGTTTTTTGGCTGTGACCATTCAATTTTTCCTGCGTAGCTTGAATCAAGCGACTTGAGATATTTGATGAATGAGGCTCCGGCAGTTTTTCCGCGGCTAGAGTTTCCAATTCCCTTTAATGTGGCATTTTTTGATTCTTCGATTGCCTTTTGGCAAAGTTCATCAAAAGTCATATTTTCTGCCTGAGAAATAATTTCCTGAACGGCAGATTTTTTTGTCTGAGATTTATTGCACGAAGCAAAACCGAACAGCGTAATAGCAGCTGCCGAAAGAATAAATAAAGATTTTTTTATTTGAGAACCTCCGGTAAAAACTCAATGCGAAAAATTAATTTTCGATTTGATTTTTTAGTGACGATGAAGTTTGCAACGCAAACCTTACACGTAAGTGCACTGTCAGAATGACAAAAGTTAATTTAACTTTATTGATATATTTTGAGACTGAATTTGCGAACTGTCAAATTTTCATTTTTGTTGCACTTGAATAGGTAAGCCGAAAAATTATAAAATTGTTATATGACAAAATCTAATTTGATTGGCGAATTTGTAGAGCCAGAAATTATCAGTGCAGTTGAAAAAATAAAAGATGTTGCAGACATTCAGGAAGTGAATTCTCTTGCAGTAACAATTTCCAGACTGTTTAGCGCAGAAAAAGTTTTTGCAGAAATTCTTGCTGGTAATGATGACTCAAAGCTAATTTCTTCATTTAAAAAAAATCTTACGCTTTTGATTCAAAAAACTTGGGTTGAAAAAGACGATGAAACTGTAAAAGAGCAAGTTTTGTATAATTTGGAGCAGTTCTGCGCTTATATCGAAGCCGGAAAATATGCAGATGAATACAGCCGTTTTGGTCATATTTTGTCTGACGTTGTTTACTTGATGTTTGGGCCGACTTCAAAAGAACCAATATTTGAAGAATATTCTTTGCGTATTGATCCTGAGTTTGGAGTTTTTTGGTGGTATATTCAAAATCTTCCGGAAAAAGCAAATTTTTCTGACCAGAAAAGCCGCGCGCTTCTTTTGCTTGGAATGTATTTTCTTGCAAATTACTAAAAATTTTATCGGATGATTGATTTATGGATATTGAAAAAATAACAGCCAGCTTAAAAAACGCTTCATCTAAACTTGCGTTGCAGACTGCGAGTCAAAAAAATGAGGCTTTGCTGAGCGTTTCTAGTTCAATAGAAAAAAATCGAAAAATCATTCTTGAAGCAAATGCTCTTGATGTAAAAAATGCACGCGAACGCGGAATGAGTGAAAGTCTTGTAGAAAGGCTTTCGCTTGATGACAAAAAAATTGATTCAATAATTGACTCGTTTAAATTGATAATAAGCCAGACCGATCCTGTTGGAGAAGAAATTGCCGGCTGGAAAACTCCTGCTGGCATGACGATTCGGCAGGTTCGTGTTCCGCTTGGAGTTGTTGCAATTATATACGAAAGCCGCCCGAATGTAACGGCTGATGCCTTTGCTCTTGCGTACAAAAGCGGAAATTCAATTCTTTTGAGAGGCTCTTCTTCCGCAATAAATTCAAATCTTGCCCTTGAAAAAGCGATAAAACAAGGCTTAAAAAATGCAAAAAATGGAATAGATGAAGCAATTTCGCTCGCTCCGTGCAAGAATCATGAGGAAGTTGAACAGATTTTGACAGCGGTTGGAAAAGTTGATGTTGCTCTTCCTCGTGGCGGCGCAAAGCTCATAAATATGGTTGTTCAGACGGCGAAAATTCCTGTAATTCAAACAGGAGCGGGAATTTGCCATCTTTATGTTGACGAAAGCGCAGATCTTGAAATGGCGTTAAATATTGCCTGGAACGCAAAAACTCAGCGTCCAGGAGCCTGCAACGCAATAGAAACAATTGTCGTAAACGAAAAAATCTTAAATCAGTTTATTCCAAGACTTGTCGAAAAATTTGCCGGTAAAGTTGAATTGAGGCTGGACGAAAAATCGTATAAATCTGTCCAAAATGTACAAAATTCTGCGAAAATTAAAAAAGCCGCAGACGAAGACTTTGGCTTTGAATTTTTAGACTTTATTTGTTCTGTAAAAACTGTTTCCGATTTGGACGAAGCGATTGATTTTATAAATTCCTACAACACAAAACATTCAGAATGTATTGTTACGAACAACCGCCAGAATTCGCGCATTTTTCAGTCAAAAATCGATGCTGCCTGCGTTTATGTAAATGCAAGCACTCGCTTTACTGACGGTGGAGAATTTGGTTTTGGCGCGGAACTGGGAATAAGCACTCAAAAACTGCACGCCCGCGGACCTATGGGAATCAAAGCCCTTACGACGACAAAATATCTGATTGACGGCGACGGGCAAATTCGCTAGAAAGTCCTTGAAAAAATCAAAAAACGCTTAATCGACAGATTTTAACATGACAATTCCGTCAGAAGCGCTTTTCTTTAATGACGGAAAAAAGTCTTTGATAGTGCGGAGTTCTTTAAATCCCAATTTTTCGTAAAGGTGTCTTGCGCCGTGCCATTCTTCGTTTACAAGAAGAATAATTTGTTTTATTTGAGGAAATGCTCCGCAGATTGAATCCAGGCAGCCGGTTAAAAATGGTTCGGCGAGTTTTTTGCCCTGAAAAGCCGGCAAAAGTGCAAATGACGAAAAATATAAAACTGAGCCGTTCGGATCGTGTGTCTTTTCGGCGGAATGTCCGAGCATAAAAATATTGTCTGTTTTAGGAACGCACGGCCAGATTTCGCTCGTAAAATAACCTGCGGTAAGAGGTTTGCCGTTTTCGAGAACTGTTTCTGGAGAATTGTCAGAAAGTATCAGAAATCCTTCAGGAAAGACACGTAGGCGTTCTTCAAATGTTGCTTGTTTTTCTTGAATTGCCGGAATAAACGCCGCATGTTCAATTTTTAAAATGTCAGGAATGTCAAAACTTTTAGCTGGAAAAATCTTCATAGCTGAATTGTACAAGAAAAAAAAAATTGTGCAAACTGACAAAAAACAGCTATTTAATATCAAATTGTGGTACAATGTTCAGGTTCTGTAAAAAATTATTTTCTGTTTTTTTTCGGGATGCGAGATTTGTTTTGAATAAAAAAAAGAGTTTATTTTTGCTTGCGCTTCATTTTTGATTTTTTTTGCAATAGAATGTTGGAATGTTTTTTTACGGATTTAAAAGTTGAAGAACTTCGATTGAGTCGCGGAGCGGCGAAATTCCGAGCATGGCCTCGTTTACGAGCTGGCCGTAACTGTAAAAATGCTTTGCTGGAAGAAATTCTTCGCCAAAAGAAATGTAGGATTTTCCGGCATTGTCGATTCCGTAGCCGAGTTTGTAGCGGATGCCGCGGTAGAGAAGTTCCATTTCTTTTTTGACTTCGATGTTTTTTCTAAAAACTGTTTCTTGCATGGAAAAATTATAACAAAATGAAAAAAAATTTAATATTGCTGAGCTTTGCTTTTATTTTTAGTTTTTGTATGGCGCAGAATTTTAATTCAAATGATTCTGAATTTTCTTTGAATAAAGCGGAAAAAATTGAATTGAACGAAAATTTTGTTTTGGATAGGGAATTTTACGTTTCTAAAATAAGCGATTCTGTTTTTGAAAAAATAAATGGAAAAAGTTTTAAGAAGAACTGCACATTTCCGCGCGAAAATCTGCGGATTCTTCATCTTTTGCACAAGAATTTGTCTGGACAAACTCTCGTAGGCGAATTGATTTGCAACGAAAAAATTGCAGAAATTCTTTTGAAAATTTTTAAGGAACTTTATGTTTCTGATTATCCGATTGAAAAAATCCGCTTGATAGATGAATACGATGCCGACGACGAAAAAAGCATGGCGGATAATAACTCGTCTTGTTTTAATTTTAGGTTTATAAATTTTACAAAAAAAGTTTCAAAACACGGTTCTGGACTTGCGGTTGATATAAATCCGCTCTACAATCCGTGCGTAAAAAACATAAAAGGAAAAATTAGCGTTGAGCCGGCGAATGCTGCTGATTTTGTGGACAGGACTGGGAATTTTTCTTATAAAATTGACCATAATGACCTTGCCTATAAAGTTTTTACAAAAAATGGTTTTGAATGGGGCGGAGACTGGCAGGGCGTAAAAGATTATCAACATTTTGAATGGCCTGGAGAATAAAACGCGTTAAGGATGGAAGCCGCGGAGCGGTTCGGACACGCTTGCGTGGCTGAACGGAAAAATTGCGAAGCAATTTTATAACGCGACAGCCTGCCCGGAATCCTGGTTACAGGGTTCCGGAACGCCCGTTCTTTAAATCATATCGAAAATTTGCTAAACTGTTTATGTTTTATTTTTTGAACGAGGTGTTTTTTTATGAATCACAATATGCAGATTTTACAGGAAGCTGCGGCAAAATACGGGCCTCTTTGCGTTGGTCTGGACACTGATCCTTCTTATATTCCGGTTCCGCTGTTAAATGTTTTTGGTTCTAAGACTGAGGCGGTTCTTGCTTACAATAAAGAAATTATTAAGAGAGTTGCCGCTGAAAAATCTGCATGCTGTTTTAAAATTCAGATTGCTTATTATGAGGCGATGGGGCTTGAAGGTTTAAAAGTTTACGCAGAGACAATCAAGGCTGTGCACGAAGCCGGTTTTATTGCAATCAGTGACATTAAACGCGGTGATATTGCTGACACTGCAAAAGCATATGCGCGCGCTCATTTTTCTGGCGAATTTGAAAGCGACATAATTACTGTAAATCCTTATATGGGTTTTGATACTTTAAAGCCTTTTACTGAATATTGCGCGCCTCATACTGCCGAATCAAAAATTGCAACTGGTTCAAAAGGAATTTTTGTTCTTTTGAGAACTTCAAATCCTGGAATGGTTGATATTGAGCAGCAGGAATTAAAAAATGGCGGCCGTGTTCTTGACCGTACTGGATGCGAATTAAAAAGAATTGCCGCTGAATTTGAAAAAAATTATCCTGGACAGACTTGTTCGCCTGTTGGCGCGGTTGTTGGCTGTACAGAAGAAAGCGATGCTCGTGCGCTTCGCAATGCTTATCCTGAAATTTTCTTTTTGATTCCTGGATATGGCGCTCAGGGCGGGGCTGCAAGAATTGCGGCTGCTTTGCTCGATAAAGCCGGCGGCACTGTAAATTCAAGCCGCGGTATTTTGTGTGCCTGGAAAAAAGCTCCTGAGCTTGCTGATAAAGTTGAAAGCGGAAATCTCTGCTTAAAGGAAATTGCTGATGCTGCTGGAAATGCCTGCGTTGCCGCAAAACTCGACTTGCTCAATGCAAAAAACAATCTTTAAGGTTTTGTAAGCGAGGTTAAAATTTATGCCGGAAATAAAAAATTGTGCTGGAGAAACGTATCCTGTTTTTGCTACAGGTAAGGTAAACGGATGTTCAATTGTGCAGTCTGCCGTCCCATACGGAAGCGTCTGGTATTTGAAAGTGAATGTGGCGGGAATAAACGGCGGAAATGCGATTGTTCCAATTCCCGGTCAGTTTTATATGTTGCGCTCTGTGCGTTCGGGGCTTTTGCTCGGCCGTCCAATTAGCGTTTATAATTCGCGCAAAATTTCTGACAGAAATGTGAGCATTGAATTTTTAATTCTCTTAAAAGGAAGTGGATCTAAAGAGCTTGTTACTCTTGAAAGCGGAGATGGAATTGAACTTCTTGGTCCTCTTGGAAACAATTGGCCGGTTCCTGCAGAAAATTCGAAAGTGTTGTGTGTTGGCGGCGGAGTTGGAGTTGCGCCTGTTGCAGGTTTTGCAATAACCCTTCCTAAAAAATCTTATGATTTTGTTGCCGCATTTAAAAGCGGTTCTTACGGACTTGATTATATTTTTCCGGAAAAACTTACGATTACGACAGATGATGGTTCGGTTGGAATTAAAGGCATGGTAACTGCCGCAATTGACAGCGAAAGCGTAAAAAAATACGATGCGGTTTATGCCTGCGGTCCTACGCCTATGCTTGCGGCTGTTCAAAAAATTTGTGCCGATGCTGGTGTAAAATGCTGGCTTAGCATGGAAAACAGAATGGCATGCGGTGTTGGCGCGTGTCTTGGCTGTACAATTCACACAAAAGAAGGAAATAAGCGCTGTTGCAAAGACGGCCCTGTCTTTGATGCGGAAATTTTGGATTTTTCGAAAATTGATTCGCCTGTAACTTCTCAGAGGATGGCAAGACGCGAACCTCTTTCTAAAAACGAAGAGCCTGATTTGAGCGTAAAAATTGCCGGAGTTGAATTTGCAAATCCTGTTTTTGCTGCGAGCGGAACTTTTGGCTACGGAAGTGAATATTCGACAGTTCTCGATGTTGATTCTCTTGGCGGAATTTGTTCAAAAGGACTTACTTTGGACGGTCAGCCTGGAAATTTCGGAGTTCGCCTTATTGAAACTCCAATGGGACTCATAAATTCTATCGGACTTGAAAATCCTGGAATAAAACACTTTATTGAAAATGAATTGCCGTTAATGCAGAAATTTAGGGCAAAGACAATTGTCAATTTGAGCGGAAAAAGTCCTGAAACCTATGTTGAAGGGGCAAAATTGCTGGATAAAACAGACGCTCCAATGATTGAGTTGAATATCAGTTGTCCGAACGTAAAAGCCGGCGGCATGGCGTTTGGAATGGAACCAAAAGCCGCGGCATCTGTCGTAGAAGCTGTCCGCAAAGCAACAAAAAAGCCGCTTATGGTAAAACTCAGTCCGAATGCGCCTGATTTGATTGGAGTTGCAATGGCCGTAAAAAATGCAGGCGCCGACGCAATCAGCCTTGTAAACACTTTTCAGGCAACGGCAATAAACATTGAGACCGGCCGTCCTTATTTTGAAAATATCCGTGCTGGTTTTTCGGGGCCTGCTGTAAAACCAATTGCCCTTCGCATGGTTTATGATTTATGTCTTGCAATGAATAAACTTCCGGAAAACGAAAGAATTCCTGTAGTTGGACTTGGCGGAATTTCGTGCTGGCAAGATGCAGTTGAATTTATCATGGCAGGAGCTAGCGCTGTAGAAGTTGGAACTGCAACTTTTGGAAATCCGCTTGCAATGACAGAAATCTTAAAAGGAATCAGGAATTTTATGGCAAAAAAAGGTTATAAAACGCTTGATGATTTTAGAGGTTGCGCGCTTTAGTTTTGGCAAGTATTTTTAGAATGCTGGCTGTCCTTGCAAAAACTATACTTTAAAACTAGAATTAAAATGACATTTCTAAATTTTCAATTGTTCTGAAATGTCAAAAATACTTAAAAAAGGCAAAGATGCCGGTTTTGGCGAGCCTGTACTTTATTGAGAGGAAAAAATGGCTTC
Source organism: Treponema sp. UBA7567 (assembly GCF_002476655.1). NCBI lineage: Bacteria > Pseudomonadati > Spirochaetota > Spirochaetia > Treponematales > Treponemataceae > Treponema > Treponema sp. UBA7567. The sequence continues at coordinate 79,543 of NZ_DLLH01000013.1, read as the reverse complement.
GATTCGTGAACGCTATGGAGATAAGTTTAAGGAACTTGCAAATTTTTCGCATGCTGCCGCAAAAATTGATACGACAAATGTTTATCAAAAGGCAAATCCTAACACAAAAAAACTGATGGACAAGTTGATTTCGGACAATATGGCAGAAGGAAGCCGTCTTGAAGGTGTAGAAAACTTTAAGGCATTTTTGGCTGCAATTAAGTCTGGAAAAAGCGGACTTATCTTGATGGAACATTATGCAAATACCGACTTGCCTGGTCTTATCTGGCTTCTTGAAAATTCTGACGATCCTGACTGCCGCGAGCTTGGTGGCAAAGTAGTTGCGATTGCAGGAATGAAACTCAACGAAGCAGATCCTATGGTTCGTGCCTTTGCTGAAAGCTTTACACGGGTTGTAATTTATCCGACACGTTCGCTTGATTCAGCTACAAAAACTGCTGCCTCTCAGGAAGAAATCGAAGCAGAAACAAAAAAGGCCCGTGCAATCAATCTTGCCGCAATGCACGCAATGGACAAATGCAAGCGCAACGGAGAAGCGATTCTTGTTTTTCCTTCAGGAACTCGCTATCGCCCTGGAAAACCAGAAACAAAACGCGGCTTAAAAGAAATCGACAGTTATCTGAGAATGTTCGACGTTATGCTTTTGGTTTCTATCGACGGAATGATTTTAAAATTCAATCCAGACAACATGAACGATATGCTCGCCGATGAATGTGCTCCAGCGGTTTGCATTTACAAGGCAAGTCCTCTAATCGAATGCAAGCCTTTCCGTAAAGAATATCTTGCTTCTTTGCCGGAAGACTGTCCGGATCCAAAACAGGCTATGATTGACCACGTTATGGAATATCTGGAAAAACAGCACAACGAAATAAAAAAATAAATATCGGTTAAAAAACGTAGGACTTCCAGACTTTTATAAAGCAATTTTTGCTTTGGAAGTTCTACGTTAATTTTTTTTATTTAGAATTTCGGCACGCTGTAAAAGTCCCATTTTTTTTGCAGGTTTTTCGGTTTTTGCCGGAATTTCAATTTTTTCTGCTGTATCAGCTTCATAAACGGTTTTTGGAGAACTTCCTGCTTTTACGGTTACGGCAGTTGATTTTCCTTTGCAAAGTTCAATAAATTCGCTGATTCTTGAAGAATAGAATTCAATTCCGGATTTCCAAAAATCTATGCTTGTAATATCAAATCCTGCTTTTTTGCACAATTCCTCGCAGTTCATGCTTCCTGTCAAACTTAAAATTTGTCTGTAAGTTTCTGCAAAGCTTTTTCCTTCTTTTAAATATCTTTGATAAAGCGCAACCGCAAAAAGCTGTCCAAACGCATACGGAAAGTTGTAAAAATCAAGGCCAGTCGAATAGTAATGGCTTTTTACCGCCCACATATATTCGTGGCGTTCGGAATTTAAGCCTTTTCCGTAAGATTTTTCCTGGGCTTCGCGCATAATTCTGCAAAAATCCTGAGCGTTTAATTCGCCTTTTGCGCGTTCTTCAAAAACATTTTTTTCAAAATAAAAGCGGCATAAAATATCGACAAGAACTTGGCTTACGTCCTGCAAATCGAGGTCTAAAAGCTGCAGCCGGTCTTTTTCGCCGCATTTTTTGAGCATATCTTGTTTTACGATTGTTTCTGCAAAGGTTGAAGCAGTTTCTGCAAGCGTCATTGGGTAACAGAAAAAATCAACGGACTTTCCTTTTAAGCAGGAAAAATGGTAAGCGTGGCCGATTTCGTGGGCAAGAGTTACAATGTCGCTAAAACTGCCTGTAAAATTTGTCATAATTCTGCTTTGGTGGCCAAGTGCAAAATCTTCATCGTATGCTCCGCCGACTTTTCCGGGGCGGACTTCTGCATCAATCCAGTTATTTTGGAAAACTTTTTTTGCAAAATTTCCCATATCTTCCGAAAAACTGCTGTAGCGTTCGATAACGTAATTTTCGGCTTCTTCAAAAGTCCAGGTTTTCGAAAGCAGGGAATTTGCATTTTTGCTTTGGTCTTGTTCAAAAACTTCCATTGGCGCAAAAAGGTCGTAAAAAGCCAGTCCTTTTTCTGCTTTGCCGTTTATGTATTTTGGCGTGCTTGCCGTAAGATTGTTTTTTCGTAAAAAATCCGCCTTTGCGTTAAAATATTTTCGCCATTCCGGAAGACTTTTTTCAATCGCCTTGATCAAGGCATTTAGCGTTTTTTTGTCCATTCGGCTCGAAAAAAGAGTGCGGTCAACTGGTTTTTTCCATTTTCGCTGCTTGTTGAGGGTTAAAGTTTCGCCTTTTAAATTGTTCAGACAGGCAGCCAAAGCGATTTCGTTTTGTTTTAAGAGCGAAAGTTCTTTTTCGTAGGAAGATTTTCTTAATTTTGAATCTGCCGAATAAGCATCGTTTCTAAGCTCGTTAAAGGTTTTTCCGTCTGTGTCTTTTAGATTTGAAATTATTTGCTCGTGCAGCCTGTCCCATGCATCTCCTCCGGTGCGTTGCAAGGAGCCGGCCAAATTTTCCTCTTTTGCGGACATTTTATGCTTTGATTCTGCAATTTCTTCTTCGATTAAAAAACGCTGTCCGCAATATTCTGGAAACCGTTCAAAAAATTCATCGAGTTTTTTAGAATTTTTTACGAGAATTGTCTTAAAATCAATATCGATTTTTTTTAGGCGTAGAGCGAGCTCATCAATTAAAGAAATATTGTTTAAAAAAACGGTGTTTGTTGTGTCAACTGAATAAATTATGTAAGCATAGGCTCCAAGGCTTTGAGAGAGTTCGAGAACTTCTTTTTTTGCGTCAAGAAAGCCCTTTAGCCAAAAGCAAAAATTAAACCGGCTGGAAGTTTTTATAAGATTTTCGAGTTTTTCCATGCCGGTTTTGTAATTATCAAGAGCCGATTTATATTCGGGACTTTCGATAGAAGAAAAAATTGAATCTAAATTCCATCTAGGCGCGTTTAATTTATTCATAGAATGAGTTTAACACAAATTCATTCTATTTTAAAAGATTTAAAAGAAAATCAAGCCCGCAATTCCAAGAGGAATCAAATAAGCTGCAAACCATTCAAGCTTGCCTTTTTTTATCAATTTCATTAAAAAAGCGAGAGAAATGTAACCTGCCGCAAAAGCCGAAACAAATCCAAATATAACGGGCAAAAGTCCTACAGAAGAGCCAAGTTCACCTAAATCCTTTGCTTCGAGCACAAATGCTCCTAAAATTGCAGGAATGCTTACGATAAAAGAAAATTCTCCTGCGCTTTGCCGGTCAATTCCTGCAAGCTGTGCTCCGGCAATTGTTGAACCTGAACGGCTGATTCCCGGCAAAGTTCCAATCCCCTGCATCAAACCGATAAAAAGCGACTGAAAAACGCCGATTCCCTTTTTTTCGCTGCTCAAAATTTCGGCGCTGCGGTTTTTTTTCTGCCAGAAACTGCTAAAAATCAAGAGTGCCGCTGTAACAAGAAATCCTGCGCAGGTAAATTTAATTGGCATTTCTGGAATCAGTTTTGAACTTAAAATGCCCAAAATTCCTGTTATAAAAGTTGTGCAGATAATTGCAACAATTGTTTTTCGGCCGAGAATGTCGTTTCCAGAAAGCAAATCTTCCGGATCGTTGTCAGAATTTAGCGGCCGGCGCGCAATCCAGCGTCCAAAGCAGCATAAAAGTTTCCAGATTTTTGCACGGAAAAAAATAACAACGGCAAGCAAGGTCGCAAGGTGAAGAATTACATCGTACAAAAGAGGCACATCGTCCAGCTTAAAAAGAAATTGAGCTACGGCAAGGTGTCCGCTCGACGAAATAGGCAAAAATTCAGCAATTCCCTGTAAAATTCCAAGCAAAATCGACTGTAAAACTGACATTTTTTAGATCTCCAGATTTTTTGTTTTGGCAACTCTAAAAGAAAAAATTTCAGAGGCGTTTTTATTTTATAGAAAAAAAAGTTTTTTGTTTAGGTAATTTTAATTTTTATTTTAATCCGGGCGGCTTTTTACTCCGCTTTGCTGCGTAAAAACCGGGCTATTCGCCATTATCATTCTAAAAAAAATCGGGTAAATTCCCCGTTTTTTTAGAACGCCTTCGGCGTGGCTGCTATCCCTGCCGCAGACATTATAAAATTTACAAACATTTGTGGCCAAATTTGTGCAGGAGTGTTTTCTGCAAGCGCAAGTCCGTGTTCACCTTCCTTAAAAAGGTGATACTCAAATTCAATTCCGGCATCTTTCAGGCTTTTTGCAAAAACCAATGTGTTTTCTGCCGGAACTGCCTTGTCTGTGCGCGTGTGCCAGACAAAAGTTTTAGGAAAATCTTTGGAAATGTGTTTTTCGAGAGAAACGGCATCGCGGATCAGTTCTTCAGAATTTTTGTTTTCCGGATTTTGAGTGAATGTCTTTTTGCAAAGTTCAATGCGTTCATCTTCCGTTAAATTTTCGGTTAGACGCTGTATTGAGCCTTCGTGGCAAATTTTTTTGTCGGCAGAAATTACCGGATAGCAAAGGCATAGCGCGTCTGGCCGCGTCTGCTCTGGCAGCAAAGTTTTACCGTCGAGAGTAAGATTTTGCAAAAGGGGAGTATTCCAAAAGCAGCCAAGGCTTGCGCAAAGGTGTCCGCCCGCGCTGAATCCGCAGAGATAAATTTTTTGAGGATCGATATTCCATTCATCGGAATTTTTCTTAATAAAGGCAACAGCTCTTGCCAGGTCAAAAAGCGCTTCAGGAAATTTGAACGGTGCAAGCGTGTAGTAAAGCACTGCTGACGAAAATCCCAAAGAATTCCAAAAAAGAGCAATGGTTTCCTGTTCTTTTTTTCCAAAATGATTGTATCCGCCGCCAGGGACAACTAGAATAAAAGGATTTTTTTTCTGATTTTTTAAAATATAAGGAGCGACACAGGCTTTTGAAGGCGGACATAATTCAATTTTTTCATGATTCATAATAATATTATAAAAGGCGGTTTAAAAAGAAAAAAGGGCTACTGAAGGAGGAAAAAAGTAGCCCTTTGTAAATTGTTTTTTGTTATATTTCTTGCTGCTGATAATAAAATATAACTTTGCAGGATTTTATGCAATTGAGTTTTAAGAAAAATTGCTGAAAAATCGCTAAAATAACGCATTTTTTATGAAAAAGGTTGAAAACTTTACGGTTTTATTGAAAAATATCTGAAAGTTTTGCAGTTTTTACGGTAATTTGAAATTTATGGAGGCTAAAATGGAAAAAATTGGAATTATTGGTGCAATGCAAATTGAAATTGACTGGCTAAAAAATTTAATGTCAAAAGAAGGTTCGCCAAAAACTGTTTGTGCCGGCGGTCTTGATTTTGAAACTGGAAAAATTCATGGAAAAGAAGTTGTTGTCGTTCGTTCCGGAGTTGGAAAAGTAAACGCCGCATTGTGCGCTCAGAGGCTTGTTCTTCAATTCAACTGCACAAACGTAATCAATACGGGAATTGCCGGAGCTATGTCGGAAGGCCTTGGAGTTTTGGATTTTGTAGTTTCGAGCGATGCTGTTTATCACGATATGGATGCGACAGGATTTGGTTACAAAATAGGTCAAATTCCGCAAATGCCTGTTTATTCGTTCGAGGCAGACAAAAAAATGATTCTTGCTGCAAAAAAAGCATTTGAAAATTGCGAAGAATTAAAAGGCCATAAAATGATTGAAGGAAGAATTGCCACAGGCGACCAGTTTATTTCTGAAAAAGCTCTCAAGGCAAAAATTGCGGAAAATGTTTCTCCTGCGTGTGTTGAAATGGAAGGTTGTGCAATTGCTCAGGCTTGCTGGCTCAATAAAACGCCTTTTGTAATTATCCGGTGCATGAGCGATATGGCGGACGATTTAAGTTCAAATGGCTATGAATTTAATGAAGGAGTTGCCGCTCAATTGAGTGCTCAGGTAGTTGAAAAACTTATTGAAGCAATATAAAATCTCGCTATTAAAGAATTTTTTTCCTTAATAAAGGCGCATTTTTAAATGGAATTAAAAAAATACAATGTAGACAGTTTTAATTTGGACCACAGAAAAGTGGTTGCCCCTTATGTCCGCGTCGCTGCAAAAAAACAGGGTGAAAAAGGCGACGTTGTGACAAAATTTGATGTGCGTGTTTGTCAGCCAAACAAAGAATTTATGAATACAGGCGCCTTGCATACAATGGAACATATCATTGCTGAATACTTGCGAGATGAAATTCCTGGTGTAATTGATTTTTCACCGATGGGCTGCCGCACAGGTTTTTATCTTACTGTCTGGGGCGATGTGGATGAAGAATACATTGCAAGCCATTTAATTCCTGTTTTTAAAAAAGTTATTGACTGGACTGGCGAAATTCCAGCTGCCAACGAAATTCAATGCGGAAACTACCGCGACATGGATTTGGAAGGCGCAAAAAAATTCGCAAAAAATTGGATTGAGGGAATCAGCAAAAAAGGTTGGACTGCTTTTCCTGACGGGCTGTAAAATTTTTCCGCTGGGGGTCTACTTAAGTGAATTTTTATCTAAAACTTAAAGAGACTATTTTTTCTGTAGCGCCAATTATGCTTTTGGTGCTTTTATTAGGTGTAACAATTGCACCTTTGGGTGGTCAGCTTTTGCTTCAGTTTATGCTGGGCGGAGTTATGGTCATTATTGGACTCGCCATTTTTCTTTTGGGCGTTGATATTGGGATTATTCCCGTCGGCGAGCGTAGTGGAGCAGCCCTTACTTCAAAACGGAATTTACCGCTTCTTTTAATTGCCGCATTTTTTATCGGTTTTATTGTAACGATTGCAGAGCCTGATATTCAGGTTTTGGCAGATCAAGTTCGTAAAATTGAATCTTCTGTTTCAAAATGGGGACTGATTATTGCAATTGCAGCAGGTGTTGGTCTTTTTGTTGCATTGGGAATTCTGCGCGTAATTCTTTCAATTCCTCTCAGATTGATTTTGATAATTTCTTATATAGCAGTTTTTGCTCTTGCAAGTTTTGCGCCTCAGGCTTTGCAGGGAGTTGCTTTTGACTCTGGCGGCGCAACAACTGGCCCCATGACAGTTCCGTTTATTTTGGCGCTTGGCGTCGGAGTTGCTGCTGTCCGTAGAAAAACTCTTCAAAATTCTGAAAAAAATTCCATGGACAACGACGGAAGCTTTGGTCTTACGGGAATTGCATCTGTCGGTCCAGTTTTGGCGGTTATTATTTTTGCAATTGCAATTTCTAAAATAAATGGAGTAATTGGAGTTTCTGAAAGCGTTGATTCTGGTTCTGAAGAAGAAATTGCTGTCGGACTTTCTGTTGTTTTTGCGCATATTCCGGCAATTGCAAAAGAAGTTGTTTCTGCGCTGGCTCCTTTGGTTGCAATGGCCGTATTTTTTCAGATTACGCTTATAAAAATGCCGCCGATGCAAGTTGTCCGCATGATTCGCGGTTTTGTTCTGAGTTTTATTGGTCTGGTGATTTTTTTAGGCGGTGCCCAGGGCGGTTTTATGCCTGTCGGTCAGGAACTTGGTGTTTTGCTTGGAAAACTTGCTGCAAATTCGGGCGATGTTTTGATTTCAAGCACAAGCAACGGAATAACTAAAACTCTCTTTGTAATTCCTAAGATTGTCGGTCCAATTGCCGTTATTTTGATCGGCTGTATTTTTGGAGCAGTTGTTGTTTGCGCTGAGCCTGCGGTTTGGGTTTTGACAGATCAGGTTGAAGAAATTTCTGGCGGAATGATTAGAAGAAAAGTAATTCTCGCTGCGTTGAGCGCCGGAGTCGCAATTTCAATCGGAATTTCAATGGCGAGAGTTTTGTATGGTTTTAGTCTTTGGTTTATTCTTCTTCCTGGCTATGTGATTGCGCTTGCGCTTTCTTTCTGGTGTCCAAAACTTTTTACAGGAATTGCTTTTGATTCTGGTGGAGTTGCAAGCGGACCTATGACAAGCACATTTATTCTTTCTCTTACGATTGGTGTAGGCCATGCAGTAAATGCAGGTTCTGCGGGCGAAGCATTTGGTGTGATTGCTCTTGTTGCGATGACTCCGCTTATTGCAATTCAAATTCTTGGAATTGTATTTAAGGTAAAAACAAATTCCCACAAAAAAATGGAACAAACTGAACTTCTGGAGGAAAAAGCATGAATTCATTTAAATTATTTTTCAGCGTAGTTCCTCACGGAAAAGGAGAAAAACTTACTCGCGCTGCAATGGAAAGCGGTTGCCGTGGCGGAACTGTTTTGATGGGGCGCGGGCTTGCAAAAACGAATCTTGCGGCAATTCTCGGCCTTGGCGAAAATTCAAAAGACGTAATAATGATGGTTGTTGAAAAATCGGCCTGCGAGTCTGTAAAAAATGCGATTCAAACAGCAACTTCAAAAGAAAAAAGACATTTTGGCGAACTTTTTAGTGTTGGAGTTGATTCGCTTTTAAAAGGCGGAAATATCATTGAAAATTCAGATGCCGCTAATAAAAACATGGAGGAAGACATTATGAGCACACAAAATGAAATGATTACAGTAATTGTAAATAAAGGTTATGCCGACGATGTAATGGCTGCCGCCAGACAGGCAGGTGCAGGCGGTGGAACAGTAATAAATGCGCGTGGAACTGCAAAAGAAACAGACGAGCGGTTTTTTGGAATGCACATTGTTTCTGAAAAGGAAATGCTTGTGATGGTTGTTCCGAGCGACAAAAAACAGCCGGTAATTTCTGCAATCCGTGAGCTAAAATGTTTGAAAGATCCGGGAATGGGAATTGCATATTCCGGGAAAGTAGAAGATTTTGCACTTTTAGGAAAAGCGAAATAAAATTAGCATTGATGAAGAATCTTTATAGACAGGTAAAGACGCTCATATTAAGGAACCAGGTTTCTGACTTCGAGTACGATTGTGTTAAGACTGAGACTTGTCAGACAAACCTTTTGATGCTTGAAGTTTGTTCCCTTGTTGGTTGCGTTCTTTTTTTTGTTTTAGGAATTATCGGACTTTTTTTTGATTCGTATCCAGACTTAAGGACAATTGGCTATTTTGCGGTTTTTGTCGTAATGCTGTTTATTTTTATTTCATCAATAAAGATTTCGCAGGAAAAATTGAAGCTTGCAGTGCCGCTTCTTTATGTTTTTATATGGACTTTAAGCATTTTTACTGGATTTCGAGGAATTTACGGAAATACTGGTAATTATTCAGTTATGTTCGTCGTTTTGGAATTTGCAATTCCTGTTATTTTTATTGATAGAGTTTCAAGAATGTTTAGAAACACTGGCTTGCTTGTGCTTTTAAACACGATTTGTACGATTTTTTTTAAAGACGTAAAAATTGCCCGAATTGACATTTTTTACATGTGGCTTTTTTACGGATTGAGTTTTATTCCGTGTTTTTATCTGACAAAAATCCGTGTCCGTGAATTTTTTTTAAGGCAAATTATTGAAAATCAACGCGATACTGATGAATTGACCGGACTTTTAAACAAGGCGGCATTTATTCGTTCTGCAAAAAAATATCTGAATTCAACAAATACCGGAATTTTGATAATGCTTGATTTGGATTATTTTAAGCAGATAAACGACACTTATGGACATTTTGTTGGCGACAAAGTTCTAAAAAAAGTTGCAGGCTGCATTCAAAAAGTGTTCCGATCTTCCGATTTAATGGGACGTTTTGGGGGCGATGAATTCTTGATTTTTATGATTGGCGCAAATCAAAAAAATATTGCAAGAATGCGTTGCGAACAGCTTTTGGAATTGCTGAATAAGACGCCTATTTTGACGGACGAGCCTGAAAATTCTGGATTTATACGTTCGAGCATAGGTTTTGCTGTTTTTGAAGAGACAGATTTTGATACACTCTTTAAAAATGCGGACACCGCCTTGTACAAAGCCAAAAATTCTGGAAAAAACAAAGTCTGCTGTTTTGAAAATAATTAAAACTTGTAAGAAAATGAGCACAAAAGAAAAAATCATTTCAATTTTAAATTCGGATTCGTTAAAAAACGATTTTATTTCTGGCGAAGAGCTTGCATCTTGCTGTCAGGTAAGCCGTGCGGCTGTTCACAAGGCAATTTCCGCTTTGCGTGAACAGGGATTTTTAATCGAAGCTGTTACAAATAAAGGTTACAAACTGGAAGGTGTTCCAGACAAGATTGATTCAGATTTTATCGAAAAAGAAATTTTAAAATGTGGCGAAAAATGCGAAGTTCTTGCTTTTGACGAAATTGATTCGACAAATTTGGAGGCAAAAAGACAAACTGCCGACAAAGAACTTAACCGCGTGCTTTTTGTTGCCGGAAGACAGACGGCAGGACGCGGAAGAATGGGCCGGACTTTTGTTTCGCCCGCAAATTCTGGAATTTATTTTTCGCTTGTTTATAAACCTGTTGCAGGCATAAAAAATCCTGCTTTTTTGACGGCGGCTGCGGCAGTTGCTGTAAGCAGAGCAATAAAATCTCTTTATGGAGAAGATTGCAAAATAAAGTGGGTGAATGACGTTTTCTTGAATGGCAAAAAAATCTGCGGAATTTTAACTGAAGGCGTTACGAATTTTGAAACCGGCACAATCGATGTTGCCATTGTCGGAATCGGAATAAATGTGAGGAACGGCGGTTTTGATGGAGAGCTTTCAAAAGTTGCAGGCAGCGTTGAAGAGATTATTGCCGGAGAAGGTAAAATCGTTCCAAAAGTAAGCCGAAATCAGATTGTTTCGGAAGTGGTTTCTAATCTTTTAAAAATTTATGATTTTTATTTTGCAGACGACAAGCAGGAAATCAAAAAAACTATGGACGAATACAGAAAACGTTCTCTTTTGACCGGGCTTGAAGTTTATGTTAATCCAATTGCGGGGCTTGAAGGAAAAATCTACAAAGCTAAAGTTCTTGATGTAACGGACGAAGCGGAGCTTTTGGTTTTGACGGAAGATGGAATTCAAAAAAAATTGTATTCTGGAGAAGTGAGTCTAAAAAGTTCAAATTTTGCTAATCAAAACTGAAAATTTATTTTAATGGTTCTTGATATTTTTATAATGCTTTTTAAATAACTTGTGATATAATTAAAAGATATTTGGAGTATTTTTTAGAATGAGTGACCAAGAACTTGACCCGACGATTGCAGCTCTCCTTGCAGAAACCCAGGAATCCTCCGGCCCAACTTTGAGCAATGTTTCAAACAAATTGACAGAAACAGTGCCTTTTAGTGCGGCGAGTTTTAATGCAAACGAGGAAGCGCCTGCCGAAAAGCAAAAACAAGCCAATAAAGTTGATTTAAGCGTTACAAAATTCAGTCCGATTGAAAAATTCTTTGAAGATAAGCCAAAGCCTTATTTTGACGATCCTGCATACTACAAGACTTGTCTTACAGGCGAAGGCCAGCCGGCTCAAAGAGTTCATCAGGTACTTTCAAAATACTTAACATGCACAGATCCAAAAGACAGAACAGTTTACCGACAGCAAATGGTAATGGCTTATTGGGAACTTATTCATAATATGGCGCCAAAAATGGCAGATTTAACCTTGCCAAAAGTAAAAAGAATGATGATGCGTTTTGGCGTTGTTTTGCCGTCTCTTTTTACTCCAGAACAAAAAGAGCTCTTTTCTAAAGTGATTTTAGACAATACGACTGGCGAGCCTGTTTACTACATGGACGAATGGTTTAAAGAAATTGCAAGCGGACGGCTTACACTTTCTGCAACTGATGAGGTTCGTGTAAAAAAATCAGCTAATGACGGTGGTTCTGCAGAACAGCAGCATCTTATGCAGTTAAAAAGCAAGAACGACGGAAAATTGCAGAGTTCAGAAAGTTTTGTGAATGCAAAAGAAAGCGAACGCCAGATGATGGAAAATGAGCTTTTAAATCGCATCCACGCTCTTTGTGAACATTCGACTATGATTGGACTTGAGCCGCACCGTATGCCGTATACTGACATGCAAAAAAAGCTTTTTGCAGAAATACAGGAAAGGCTTCGCGCTTTGCAAAAAAACGACAAGGAGCTTGCAGGTTATTTAAAAGAACTTGAAGAAGCAAAGTCTGTAAGCGGCTCTCTTGAAGCAAAAATTGCGAACGGTCCTGTGAATGTTGAGGTAAACAAAGGCGATATTGATACTGAATTTAATACTGTCCGTCAGATGGCAAAAATGACAGTCGGCCGTCAGGGAAATCAGTTTCCGGTTTTTACGAGGGAATTTTATCACAGTACGCCACAGGGAACAGGTTTTAGAGAAAATGTTTTAAACGTAATGTCTTGGATTGAGGAAATGGATCCGGGAGCATTTTGCCGAATTCACAAGAACGCTGCGCATAGAATTGTTCCTTATGTTTTGCTTGTTCCGACTTATGGTGATTTTGGATTTTGCTGGGAACCTTTTGACCGTTACAATAGAATTACGAGCCGTGGGCGAATTGTAATTCCAATGTATCCAAGAGATTTAAAAATCAGCGTTTTGATGGCAGTTGCCGATTTGCGTTGGCAGGTTGCAAAGGAAAAAGCATCTTATTATTGGATGGAAGAAGGACTTACCGGACAATATTATCAATATATTGAGAATCAGAAATTAAAAGGTGATTTAAAGACATATTTTATTTCGGATTATGTGCTTTGGCTTACGAAAGAAGTAAATGGCGTGCAGAGAATGGACAAAGAACTGCGTGCGATTTTCTGGCGTTTTGTGCCGTTTAATCAGCAGAAAAAAGAGGAGCTGAAAAAACGGTCGGTTGTATATCAGGAACTTTACCAAAGGGATATTAACCGCAGCATGAGCGATGGATATTGATTTGTGGAATGCGGCAGGGGCTGGAGTGGACGCATAGCGTGTGCGTAGCACCGGAGGCGCGTTAGACGCCGTAGCCACGCAAGACCCGACGGCAACAAGTTGCCGGGCCGCCCATATAAGAATTTAAAAATATTTTTTTGGAATGTACGTTCTTATAAGCGGGATGTGCTTTTTTTACTTGTTGCAACTGTATCAGTTTTAAGGAGCTTTATGAAGACAAAGGATTTAGAAACTTTTGTTTTTAACGGGAAGAATTACAGCCTGCTTTCCCGGACTTTTCAGGATGCATTTTTTTCTCTTGGACTTTTGACGTTCAGATATTATCCTGAAGAAAAAACAATGATTATTTCTGACAAGTTTGCTGAAACTTACCAAGTAGCAAAAGTTTATCCAAATATGCCATATAGTTTTGCTGGCGCTGTTATTGCGGAAGAAGAGCGCCAAAGTTTTTATGAACTTATAGAAAAACTTGAAAAAGGTGAAAAAAAAGTTTCTAACACTTTTGAATCTGTTAGCGGCGATTGTTTTAGAGTTACGATTGTTCCGTGCGAATGGAATAATGAAAGAAAACCGATTGTTGCACTTGGCTTTGTAGAAAATATTGAAAAACAAAACCGTTCTGAAAAACTTTTTATGGCGCTTGCCAAAGATTACGGCAGTATTTATTACATTGATGTTGAAAAAGGAGTTTTGTTTCCTTACAGAATAAGCGATGATATTAAGCGGGAATATGGAGAAGCAATTCGCGAGAATTCAAATTATGAGCATTTGATAAATTGTTATATCGACAAAACTGTTATTGATGCTGAAAAAGATGAAATGCGGAAAATTTGCTCATATAAATTTATCGAAGAATGTTTTAAAGAAAAGGACATAATTCTTCATGATTATCGCGGAATTCGTGATGGAAAGACCATTTATTGCCGGTTAAAAATTGCGAAATTGCAAAATTCGGAAAAATTTTCTGATTTTATGATTGCTTTTTCTGACACGACAAAGGCAAAAATTTTTGAAGTTGAGCGTCTTGCGTATGTTGACCCGGTTACCGAAGGCAATAATTATAATTATTTTAAAAAGCAGCTGAGCGAAACTAACAAGCCCGGATATTTTGTTTCGATGGATATTCATCAATTCAAGATTGTAAACCAAATTTGCGGAGTAAAAGTTGGCGACAGGGTTTTGAAGGAAATTTGGAATACAATCGTTGAAAATTTAAAAGAACAGGATTTTGCAGCCCGCGTAAATGCCGACCATTTTGTCGTTTTTGCTCCGACTTCTCCTCGCGAGGAAATTGAATCAAAAGTTGGAAAAGTTACGTCTGACCTTTCTGAGCTTTCGAAAAAAATGCGATGGCCACGATTGCATCCGTATTTTGGAATTGCAAAGTGGGTTCCTGGACAAAATATTGAAGAAGTTTACAGTTACACAACTTTTGCAAAGCACAGTGTAAAAGACGAAAAAAATGTAAATTTTCAGTTTTATTCGGTTGAAGAGAGCGACAAAGTTATCGAACAGAAAAAAATGGAAGATAATTTTTATGATGCGATTTCCGGAAATTGTTTTGAAATATGGTATCAGCCAAAGGTAAGTCCGGTTTGTGGAAGAATTGTTGGCGCTGAAGCTCTTGTTCGCTGGCGACGAGAAGATGGAATGTTAGTTCCGCCAGGAATGTTTATTCCTGTTTTTGAAAGGGACGGTCTTATCCGCATTTTGGATGAATATATTTTTGACAGGGTTTGTCATTTTATAAAAGCAAGAACTAAGAAAAACTTGCCTGTTTTGCCGGTTTCTGTAAATCTTTCGCGGGCAAGTATTTGTTATGAGGGAATTGTTGAGCAGTACGACAAAATAGTTCAGGATGTAGGAATAAATCCAAAATATGTGCCGATTGAGATTACGGAAACTGCCGCAGTTAGCAATTCGGATATAAAAGAAATTTCAAATGAATTTTGCCGTCGCGGTTTTGTTTTGTGCATGGATGATTTTGGAACTGGATATTCTTCAATATCGCTTTTAAATTCTCTGCCTTTTGCAAATATAAAGCTTGATAAAAGTTTGATTGACACAATTGGCGAAGAGAAAGGCTTAAAATCAATAAAGCACATAATCGCGCTGTCAAAAGATTTGGGGATGACGATTACTGCCGAAGGCGTTGAGCACGAGTCTCAAAAAAATTCGCTTATGGATTTAAAATGCGATAATATTCAGGGATTTTTTTACAGTCCGCCGGTGCCGGAAAAAGAATTTGTAAACCTTCTGTAAAATAATGTTTTTAGGGTTTGTCAATGCCGGTTTTGCCAGTAAATATGTTTGTGTAATTTTTTGCAAAGTGATAAAGTGAATTGATTCATTTTATTGAACCGAAAATAATTTTTTATACGAGGAAAAATCATGGACTTTGTAAAAGATTTACGTGCAAAGGCAAAGGCTGCCGGAAAAACAATCGTTCTCTGCGAAGGTGAAGACAAACGTGTTGTTGAAGCTGCTTCAGTAATTGTAAAAGAAGGAATCGCAAAAATCATTCTTCTCGGAAATGCAGACGAAATTGCAAAATTTGGTTTTGATATGTCTGGTGTAAAAATCGTAGACCCAAAAACTGATTCAAATGCTGATAAATATGCAGAAGTTCTTTACAAGGCACGCGAAGGAAAAATCAATAAAAAGACTGGTCTTCCTGAATATGCGGATGTTGCCGCTGCAAAAGCTGCCGCTCTTAAAGATTACACAATGTACGGTGCTTTGATTTTGAAAGCAGGAGATGCTGACGGTTTTGTTTCTGGCGCATGCCATTCAACAGCAAATACTTTGCGTCCAGGACTTCAGGTTATCAAAACAGCTCCTGGAATTAAAACAGTTTCTTCTTGCTTTATCATGGTTGCTCCAGAAGGTTCAAATAAATATCTTCCAAGCGGAATTTCTGTATTTGGCGATTGCGCTATCAATATTGAACCGTCTGCTGAAGAATTGGCTGACATTGCCGTTGCAACAGCAGAAACTGCTAAAAAAATCGCAGGAATCGAACCAAAAGTTGCAATGCTTTCGTTCTCTACAAAAGGTTCAGGAAGCGATTCAAAGGGCTTGAACACAGTTGGAAAAGTTGTAGAAGCTACAAACCTTGCAAAAGCAAAAGCTCCGGAACTTGCTCTCGACGGCGAATTCCAGTTTGACGCTGCGATTGCTCCGGAAGTTGGCGAACTTAAGGCTCCAGGAAGCGCAGTTGCAGGACACGCAAACACTTTTATCTTCCCAAACATCAACGCAGGAAACATTGGCTACAAAATCGCTGCTCGCATGGGCGGCTGGAAAGCAATTGGACCTGTCTGCCAGGGATTTGCAAAGCCTCTCAACGACTTGAGCCGCGGATGCAATGTTGACGAGATTGTTGACACAGTTGCAGTAACTGCTTTGCAGGCATAATAAAAGTCAAAAGCTCATCTCTGATTTTTTGAACGGACTGTCTAAAAAATAGTTTTTTGGGCAGTCCATTTTTTTTGTGTTTGTGGTAGACTTGCTGAGAATAAAAAGTAACTTTTTATTAAAAAAATTGTTTTTTTTGTAAAAGTTGCGTCTAAAAAGGAAAATTATGTCTTGCTTAAAAAAAATAACTGAAAAAGTGGCTCTTTTTACAGTTTTGCCGTTGTTGTTAGTTGGTTGTGCTTCTACGAAATATTCTTTGACAGAAAATGCTTCTCCGATTGCGATTCTTGGAGTTTGCGGAAATACTCACGTTCCTTATTATTCTTCTGAAGTTCGTGATGATGAATATGGCGAAGAAGACGGGCTTTTATCGAATGCTATAAATAGTTTTTTTGGGAAAAATAATCCTGAAATTCAAACCGCCGCTGACCGTGTTGATTATGCAGAAGATGCTTTCAGACGGATTTTGCCAGAAGTTGCCGGTGTTGAGGTTGTCCCAAAAGAAGTCGTAATGAATTCTCCGACTTATGCTGACATTGGAAAAAACAGCTTGCTTTCGTACATAGATGTAAAAATTCGTGGCGAGGGCTACAAATTTATGGACGATATTGGTTCAAAAAAAGCGAGGTTGATTTCGAGGGAAACTGGCGCAAAAAGCCTTGTTTTTCTGTCTTTTACGTTTAAAAAATATATAAAGGATGATGGAGATAATCTTAACGCAAATCTTGGCGCAATGGGAATTATGAATGTTCTTATGTACAATGAGGATGGAAAAAAAGTGCTTGAAGATGAATTTACTGTAATTTCGCCGGAATCTGTTGAAATGCGGATGACAAAATATGACAAAGATGAAATGGTTGAACTGTTTCCGTCTGTAATTGACCAACTTATAAATAAATTTATAGTAAAATATCTGTAAAACAAAAATTAAAAGAGTGTAAGATAAAAACAGCCGAAAATGGCGTCTGATTTTATCTTTACAAGTTTGCGTTGCAGACTTCGGAACAGCTTAAAAAGTCAGTCCTAAAACTGAAGTTTTACCCTTGACTTTTTATTAAAGAGAAAAAGAATGAAAAAAAAATTAGGTTTAAAAAGAATTGGTTTTTTGATGGGATGTTTGGTTTTTGCAGCGGCATTTTCTGGTTGTGCTTCTGCTAAAATTGAAAAACAAAGCATTTCTCCGCTTGCAATAATCACTGTGGCAGGAAACAGTTCTTTGCCGTGGTATGTTATAAAAGAAGGAGAAGAGCCGAAGGCAACGAAAGGACTTTTGCAAAATGCGATAAATTCTAAATTTTTTGATGACGATCCGGAAGTTGTCTCAAGTTTTAACCGGCTTGATTATGCAGAAGATGCTCTGCGCAGAATTTTCGGAGAAATTTGCGAAATTGATTTTGTTGGAAAAGAAGATGTTGTTTTTTCAAAAAAATACAAATCAATGTCGGAAGGACTTTTGTCCATAATGAATACGACAATTACTGCGACTGATTACAAAGATTTGCGCAATCCTGGAAAGTATGACTTAAAAAAACTATGTGAATCTGTCGGCGCAAAAGGCGGAGTTGTTATTGAATTTGAATTTTTCAAAAAAACAGCCTCAGGAACGATGGTAAACGGAACTGTTTGTCCTTTTGTTAAGATGAAGACAAAGATTTTTGACCAGTCTGGAAAAGAAATAAAATATAAAACTTATACGGTTCAGGGAACTGAAACTTTAAAAGTTGCCGGCAGAAAATATGATGCCGATGCTCTTGTTGAAATGTATCCTGCTGTAATCGACCAGCTTTTGACTCAGTTTGCAATGGATTTGTAGCCCGGATGCTTGCATGCTGACGCATGCTGCGGCTTTTGCTTACGCAAAACCCGTTTATTTTACGTGTGTGCTAAAGCACACGACCGGGCTTGTAGCCCGGATTGGAGCCCCGAAGTTAAAGCACGGAAATTTTTTAATTTTCGTGCTTTAATGCAGCGAACAGCGGAAGGGCGGAAAGCCGGTTCGAGCGGAAGTTGTGCTCCTAAATTTAAAAATACTGAAAATCTTTCTCAATTGTAAAACTGTTTTATTTTCGCTAGAATAAGGCATTATGGTAATTGCTTCTATCGACATGAAAGACGGGCACGTTGTCCAGTTAAAAAACGGCAAAGATTTGGTTCTTCAGCGTGATGATGCTGAGGCTTTGATTTCTGATTTTAATAAATATGGTGAAGTTGCTGTAATTGACCTTGACCAGGCTTTGCGTAATACCGATGAAAAAGGCAACACCAAAAATACTGAGCTTTTAAAGCAGATTTTAAGAAAAGGAAATGTTCGTGTTGGCGGCGGAATTCGTTCTGTTAAAAAAGCCCGCGAATTGATTAGCCTTGGCGCGGAAAAAGTTATTGTTGGTTCGGCTGCCTGGAATGCAGATGCTAAAGACGGCGAATCTTTTTTGAACGAAGAATTTTTGCAGGAGCTTTGCGACGCGATTGGAAAACAGCGCGTTATTATTTCGGTTGATGCGATTCACGGAAAAATTGCCGTAAAAGGCTGGACTGAAACGGTTGATATTCCTTTGGTGGAAGGCGCAAAGCAGGCCGAAAAATTTTGCTCTGAGCTTTTATTTACCTGTGTTGAAAAAGAAGGGTGCATGCAGGGGACTGACATGGAGGCTTGCCGTGCCTTGAGGAATGCTGTGAAGTGCCGTCTTGTTGTTGCTGGCGGAGTTAATAATCTTGAACAGATTGTTGAGCTTGAAAAAATCGGTTGCGATGTTCAGCTCGGAATGGCTCTTTATACAGGTGCTGTAAATCTAAAAGATGCTTTTGTAAACTGCCTGAATTATGAAAAGACCGATGGACTTATTCCGGTGATTGCCCAGAGTCCGGCTGGCGAAGTTTTGATGCTCGGTTATGCAAATAAAGAAGCGTTTGAAAAATCTTTTGATACTGGAAGACTTACTTTCTTTAGCCGTACAAAAAATAGGCTTTGGACTAAAGGCGAAGAAAGCCATCATTACCTTGATTTGATAAAAATGCGTGCCGATTGCGACCGCGACACTGTTCTTGCAACGGTTTTTCCAAACGGCGGAGTTTGCCACACTGGTTCTTACACTTGTTTTAACAGCGAGCCTGACGCAAAATCAAATCTTGAACGTCTTTATGCGACAATTGCAGAGCGTTTTGCAAATCCTCGTCCAGGAAGCTACACTGCAACTCTCGACGCTAAGCGTGTGCGAGAAAAAGTAATGGAAGAAGCCGAAGAGCTGACAGACGAGGCAGAATCTCGCGAAGACGTTATTTGGGAAGCGGCCGACCTTGTTTATTTTATGAGCGTTTTGATGTACAAAGAGGGCGTTACTTGGCAGGATGTTTATGACGAACTCGACAGACGCCATAAGGAAAAATAAAAATTCGGCGAAAATTAAGCCATAAAAAAAGGTCATTGCGCCAGTCGAAATGACCTTTGGACTGTAAATTTTTTATTTTTTTGTCTTAATTGCCATTTTTTTAATTGGTTGGAGTGATTGTGAGCGAACATCTCTGGCACATTTTAACTGATTCTTTTTTTAAGATTTTAATTCCTGGTCTTGTTACGACAATTCCGCTTACTGCGATTTCGTTTTTTTTGGCGCTTGTGATTGGAATTCTTACAGCCTTAGTTCAATTTGCAAATATAAAAGTTTTAAAACAGATTGCCCGTTTTTATATTTGGGTTGTTCGTGGAACTCCGATTTTGGTTCAGCTTTATGTTGTTTTTTACGGATTGCCAAATCTTGGAATTATGATTGAGCCTTTTCCGGCGGCGGTTGCGGTTTTTGCGGTAAATGAAGGCGCTTACACGGCGGAAACAATGCGTTCCGCTTTTGAGTCGGTGCCGGCCGGACAACTTGAAGCCGGTTATTGCGTTGGACTGAGCTATTTTCAGACATTCTGGAGAATTTTGCTTCCTCAGGCTTTTAGAACTGCCTTTCCGCCGCTTTCAAATTCTTTGATTGCAATGGTCAAAGAAACTTCTCTTGCGGCAAACATTACGGTTACAGAAATGTTTATGGCGACTCAGAGAATTGTTGCCCGAACTTATGAGCCGCTCGCTCTTTACATTGAAGTTGCTCTCATCTATTTGATTTTTTCAACTGTTTTGACATGGGTTCAGCGGAAGGCTGAGAAAAAAATCAATTTTTTGTCAGAAAAAGCTTTTGACGGAGAAACGCAGTAAAAATATGACGGAAAAAATTCTTGAATTAAAAAATCTGCATAAGTCGTTCGGAAATTTAGAAGTTTTGAAGGGAATTGACCTGAGCGTAAACAAAGGCGATGTAATTTCGATAATCGGCTCTTCCGGTTCTGGAAAGACATCTTTGCTCCGTTGCCTTAATTTTCTCGAAAAAGCCGATGAAGGCGAACTGGTTTTTGACGGCCAGACTTACGACTTAAAAAAAATGCACAAAAAACAGATAAACGAAATTCGCAAAAAAACAGGATTTGTCTTTCAAAATTACAATTTGTTTAGAAACAAAAATGTCCTTCAAAATGTGACGGAAGGACTGATTGTTGCCCGAAAAATAAAAAAAGAACAGGCGGAAAAAAGCGCAGTTCAAATGCTCAAAAAAGTCGGAATGGAAGACAGGGCAGAATATTTTCCGCACCAGCTTTCTGGCGGACAGCAGCAGCGTGTGGCAATTGCCAGGGCTTTGGCGACCAATCCAAAAATTATTTATTTTGACGAGCCAACGAGCGCGCTTGACCCGGAATTGACCGGCGAAGTTTTGCAGGTAATGAAAAATCTTGCAGAAGAAGGAATGACGATGATTGTTGTAACTCACGAAATGAATTTTGCAAAAAACGTGAGCACCCGTGTTGTTTTTATGGAAAAAGGCAAAATTCTTGAGGAAGCGGGTGCAAAAGAATTCTTTGAATCACCAAAAAATCAGCGTACAAGAGAGTTTATTGGAAAGTTTGAATAAAAAATACGTAAAAGGGTCAAAACAAAAATTGGCTTTTTATGGGAGAATTTTATGAAAAAAAAATTATTTATTTTTGCGGCGGCAGTTTTTTCGGCAGGAATTATGTCTTGCAAAAAAAGCGGGAGCGCCGACCTTTTAAGCCAGATTCAAAAAAAAGGCAAGATTACAATCGCAATGGAAGGAACCTGGGCGCCGTGGACTTACCATGACGAAAAAAATGAACTTGTCGGTTACGATGTCGAAGTCGGCAAAAAAATTGCCGAAAAATTGGGCGTAAATGCAGAATTTGTCGAAGTTGACTGGGACGGAATTTTTGCGGGAATTGATTCAAAACGCTACGATTTGAGTTTGAACGGCGTAGAAGTAACACAGGAACGCGCCTTTAAATACGATTTTTCAGAACCGTACGCATATACACACACTGCTTTGATTGTAAAAAAAGACAACAATTCAATAAAAAAGTTTGAAGACCTAAAAGGCAAAACAACGACAAATTCGCTCGGCAGCACTTATGCAGAATTTGCCGAAAGCCTTGGCGCAAAAGTTGTTACAATCGACTCTTTTGAAGAAACATTGCAGCTTGTTGAACACGGACGGGCCGACGCAACCTTAAACGACAACGCGACATTTTTTTATTACCAAAAAATAAAGCCAGAAAATCCGTTCAAACTTGCAGCGCTGACAGAAAACGCAAGCAAAGTTGCAATTCCAATGCGCAAAGGCGAAGAAACAAAAACATTGCTCGAAGCCGTAAATAAAGCAATCGAAGAATTAAAACAAAGCGGTGAACTTGCCCAAATTTCCCAAAAATACTTTGGCGCAGATTTAACAAAATAAAAAATGGAGCGCAATTTGCGGTCAATCCGGCTCTGCATGGTTGCGCTGTCCGCTCCATTGTCGGGGCAGATTTAGAAAACTAAACCTGCCCCGACAACTAAAGCCATTCCGATCCGGGCTAAGCTTTCCGGTTTAATCTAGTTTTTCTGACAAAAAATTATTTTCTTTTTAGCCAGTTGCATGGACTTAGACCTGTGTTTTTTTTAAATACATTTGAAAAGTAATTTTGATTTGCAAATCCAAGAGCTGCAGTAACATCAAAAATCGAAAAATTATCAGAAAGAAGCATTTTTTTTGCCTGTTCAATTTTCATCTTTTCATGCAATTCCTGAACAGAGCAGCCTGTAAGTTCTTTTGTTTTTTTTGAAAGGTAGCTTCGGCTAACCATAAAATGTTCTGCGATTTTTTCGAGATTTGTTTTTTCAGAAATATTTTTTTGTAAATAGTCGGTTAAACTTTTTACGGTTATTCGGTTTCTTTTTGATTCAGCTGGATTTTGTTTTTTTAACAGTCTGTTGATTTCTGAAGTTTCAAGTAAAAAATCATTTTTTTCATCAGCTTTTTTTATTCTTACAGAATACAAAGCGTTGCTTAAAAGCAATCTTACAACATCATAATAAGCAATATTTAAAAATTTCATTTCCAAAAAAATGTAACCAAAATATTTATCAGAATGATGCAGCACTTCCAGCATTAATGAATATCTTGTATCCATAAAAAAGCTCTTAGGAAATTGATATGGCTCGTGAATTTTAAACTGCAATTTCTGTTTTAATTCTTCTTTTGGTTCTGGATAGATAAGTCTTATTTTTGTGTCGTTGATATTTGAAGAATTTGACTCGTTTAGGGCAAGAAATGCTTTTGATATATTCATTTCGTTTAATTGCATTTTTAGAAGCTCAATTATTTCATCGAGATCCATTGCATCGCTTAAATCTACAGCATTTTTCGAAATATTATTCAATCTGTATGGATTTTCTCTTTCTGCCAAAGTTTCGTATTTTGTAAAAATTGTAATAAGAGTTCTCATTTGATGAAAAATGCCTTCAATTCTTAAAATTGTTTCAAGATTTTCATTTTTCAAGACAGGAATAAAAATATTTCTAAAACCTGTAACTAGATTTTGAAGGTAAGCTGCATTTGACGAAGCGATATGAGAATATTTTTGCAAATGATTTTGAAACCATTCAAGCATGCAGCTTTTTTCGGGATTTAAATAAACATCATTAAAAAAAGAATTTACCAGATTTTCTATATCAACTTCTTTTTCGGTTTTGAAAATTTCCAAAAGTTTATAAAATAATTTTTGTCTTAACTGTTGTTCTGAAATTTCTGTCTCGTCTTCTGTTAAATCAATTTTTTTTCCTGCATTTTGCACGCTTTTTTCAAAACATCCGCAAGATTGCCTTATGACAAGTGAAGTTTTTACCCTTACAATTTTGCACGTAGAGTTTGGATTCATTATCTTGTCGATTAAAAGTTCAACCGCCATGTAACCGCGCTTAAAATATTCAAGATTGACTGTTGTAACTGGAGTTTTTGCGGTTATTCCGTCGTACCAATTGTTAAAACCTGTAACGGCAATATTTTTTGGAACATTAAAACCGTTTTTTTCCAGTTGATTTATAACTTCTGCTGCAATAATGTCGGTTGTCGTTACAATAGCTTCAATTTCTTTTTTTTGAATGTCATGGTCTTGCAAAAATCGGGTTACGGTGTTTGCAAGAGAAATCACGCTCATGGAATTCGCCATATAAACGGAATTTTCAATTTCTTTTAGCCCATATTTTTTTAATTCGTTTTTATACGCCGAAAGTCGTTTTCTGTGCGGCTCAGAAACGTCTGCTCCTATAAATGCGAATTTTGAATAACCGTGAACTTTTACAAGATGCTCCATAATCATCTGAACTGAGGAATCGCTGTCTATTCTGAGAGCTGTAACTCCAGGAATATCAAGATGTCCTATGTCTATCATTGGGAGCGGTTTTAAACTGTTAAAAGTTTCTAGAATTTTTTCGCTGTCAACAAATTCTCTTAATGAAGAGGCCCAGGTTATTATTCCGTCAAGAAAGGGTTTTTTCATAAAATTGAAATTCTTCATATAGTGATTTACAAAATTTATGTCTTCAAAAAGAGAATATTTTATTGCCGCTCCCATGTTTATAAAGTTTATATCGTAGTCAACGGCGGCTTTCATCATGCCTTCGATGTATTCTAGCGCAATAAAAGAACGAAGGTCGGCAATTCCGGTAAATCCTATTGTAATTCTTTGACCTTTGTTTTTTTGTTCAGTTAAGAATGCTTTTCTTTGGGAGATTTTAAAATTCATATAGTTTTCCGTTTTTTTTATAAAATTTCTAAATCATAATTGTTTTTTTATACATAATTATACTTTGATTTTGCGTAATTGAGTATGTTTTTTTTAATGAATTAGCAGTTTGTTTTTATTTTATACGAAAATGAATACTTTTATACATAATAATCTATAAATGACTTAATAGTTCTGAAAAATACTGGTTTTGTCCAAAAGGTAAAAAGTATATTTTGACTAAGGAAGTTTGTATTTATTTCTAAGGAGGTTTTGTATGAAAAAAATTATAAGAAATATACTTGCAGTTCTTCTTTTTGCAGCAATTTTTTGTCTAAACGGCTGTTCTGATTTAGACGAATCTAATGAAGAGACAGAAATTGAGTCTGGCAGTCAAAATGGTGAGCAGGAAAAAGATGAATCAGACGACGAAAAGGTTTTGAATGCTGAAGCTACTGAATATTTGTTAAAAGCTGGAGATTCTAAAGAATTAACTCTTACAGATATTTCTCTTGCGGCTTCAAAAACGTTAAAAATGGACGGAGAAGCAACCTGGACTGTAGAAAATCCGTATATATGCTCGATAAATTCTTCTGGAAAATTAACTCCGCTTTCTGGTGGCGAAACTGTTGTAACAGGAACTTTATCTTCGGATTCAACGAAAAAAGCAGAGTTAAAAGTAAAAATTGAAGAGCCGAACAGGGGCGTTTCGTCAGATCCGTTTGACCTTAGAACAATTTCTGAAAATATAGATATTTTCTGCTGTGGTGATTCAATTATGAGAGATTATTCTGCCAGCGATTCTGATCAGTATGGCCTTGGACAGGCTCTCAAGGAATTTTTTGATGAAACAAAGGCAAATGTTGTAACTGATATTGCAAACGGCGGCCGTTCTTCAAGACTTTTCTATAATGAAGATTCTCGTTGGCCAGAAGTAAAGCGCCGTATTCAGGCTAATAATGAGGCTGGAAAAAAATCAGTTGTAATTCTTTCTTTTGGACATAATGACCAAAGAGCATTGACTGACTGCGATAAAACTTATGGAGCGCAGTTTACTTTTGCTTCTAAAAATGCAAATGGTACAGTTGCTGGAACTCACTACGACTTTATGGAAAAATATATTGTTGAAGCACGTGAACTTGGAGCGGTTCCAATCTGTGTAACTCCGTTTGTTCGCGGTAATTATTTTGGTTCAGAAGTAAGCGCTTATGGAAAACACGACTGGTCAAACAAAACTATGACAGGAGATTCTACTCCTCGTGGAAATTATCCTGCCGCAATGAAAGCTGCCGCCAAAAAACAGGGCGCAATTCTTGTTGATATGACAGAACTTAGCGCTGTTCGTGTTGCAGAATACAATAATGCAGGCAAGGAAAAATATTTTTATGTAGACAGTGATAACACTCACGAAAGAACACTGGGCGGTCTTGAGCTTGGAAAAATTGTTACAGATGAATTAAAGAAAAACGGATATTTGACTTCTTATATAAAGGATTGTTCGCCAAGAATTATGGTTGATAAGTCAAATCTTGCTTTTGGACGTATTCTTGCAAATGCAACAAAAACAACTTCTTTTAGAATTTCTAATTTTCAAAACAAAAGCGGAACAATTACGATTACTGCTCCTTCAGGTTTTGGGCTTAGCCTTTCTGACAGCGGAAGTTTTGATTCAGTTTTAACGATTGAAACAGATGAAAATTTTATAGGAACTGAAGTATTTGTAAAATTTAGTCCAACAGAAGTAATTTCATACAATGGCGATATAACGGTTACTCATTCATCTGTAACTCCTGATTTTGGAAATACTCCGGCAGGAACAGTTGACGATTCTGCTTTAAAAATTGCTCTTTCAGGCGCAGGGAAAGAATTGTCGGTGTCAGGTACGGATTTTACGGTAAATTGGCCTATGATTTCGGGGGGGGTGGCAGCTTTTCGGTTGCCGCAACTTCAACTTCTGAGGATGTTGTTCCCGCAGAAACTAGACTTAATGGTCTTATAAAATCTTCTAATAAAACAATCGGCACAGAAACTTATGCCCGCGTAACAATCGACAATCCCGGCAATGTCTGGCCTGTAAACGACACTGGTGCAAAAATGAACGATGTTTATATTGAATATGAAATTCCAGCCAGTGGTATTGACCTTACAGTAAACGAAATCAGTTTTGACTGCTGTTCTTCTGGTGGTTCATATATGGCTTGGAGCGCTTATTATTCTACAAATGAAGATTTTTCTAATCCAGAGCCAATTTGCGAAATGAAAACTGCTCAAAAAGAAGTTCTATGTTCAAATTCTGCCGGCGGTTCAAAGAATAGTTCAGACGCACTTGGACTTCCTGTAGAAAATGGCAAATCGCTTTATATAAGAGTTTATCCGGCATACAAGGATACAAAGGAAAATGCAGGACGCACATTTATAATTTCTAACGTACTAGTAAAAGGTTTAATCCAATAGAATATGTAAAAAAAATAGTAGGTAAGATAAAAACAGCCGAAA